>CAMYVX010000016.1 GCA_947302535.1 uncultured Caryophanales bacterium | reverse complement strand
GGATATATATTGGAAGATATTATTCACCAATATATAACCCAGATGCTCGGTTATTAAATTGCCGAGTAGGTTCACAAAATAAACTCAAGAACACTGGTGGTGTGATTGATGAAAAAGAGGAATTAACACTAGAAAGAGTTAAAGAACTTCTAAAAGAAAAGTTTGATTCTGTTGATTATAAGTCAGCAAAAGAAGATGTTAAAAACTTCATTGAGGATAAAGAGAGTTTGAATCTTTGGAAGAAAGAATTCTTTATTTCTACACTTGATTCACTTAAAGCAAATTAAGCTATATTTTTATCGATAATATTAGAACAAATTATCATATTTCTTCATTTTTTCATTTTTCCTCTTGCGCGTTATTTTCCTTTTATATATATTATATAGGCGTGCTATTTATGTAGCACTTGACCGGAGTAGGTCATTTTTTAAGAGGAAATGACGATACACCCGGTAGTGTGGTTATCATAACCCACAATTGAAAAATAGTTAAGAAAAGGAGCAATTTATGCCAACAATTAACCAATTAGTTCGTGAAGGCCGTAAAAGCAAAACTTTTAAGTCAAAAGCTCCTGCACTTGGACAAAGATGGAACTCTTTAAAGAAAAAGTCTTCCAATCAAGCCGCTGCGCAAAAACGTGGTGTTTGTACTCGTGTTGGTACCATGACTCCTAAGAAACCTAACTCAGCGTTAAGAAAATACGCCCGTGTTAGATTATCAAACGGCTACGAAGTGACCGCCTATATCGGAGGTGAAGGTCACAACTTACAAGAACACTCCACCGTTATGATTAGAGGTGGCCGTGTTAAAGACTTACCAGGTGTTCGTTATCACATCGTTAGAGGAACACTTGACTGTGCCGGTATTGAAGCTAGACGTCAAGGACGTAGCTTATACGGTACAAAGAAACCTAAGAGTAATGAATAAGGGAGGAGATTATTATGCGTAAAAGAAGTGCAGTGAAACGTGACGCTTTACCAGATCCAATTTACAATAGTAAGCTCGTCACTCGTTTAATTAACAAACTCATGCTTGATGGTAAAAAGGGAACTGCTCAAACCATTCTCTATAGTGCCTTCAACAAAATCGAAGCTAAGACTGGCAAACCAGCGATGGATGTCTTCGCCACTGCGATTAACAACATCATGCCAGAAGTCGAATTAAAAGTTCGCCGTATTGGTGCGGCTAACTACCAAGTTCCTACTGAAGTTTCTAAAGAAAGAAAAGTGACTTTAGGTCTTAGATGGTTAGTGAATTATTCTCGTTTAAGAAACGAAAAAACCATGGAAGATAGACTCGCTAACGAGATTATTGACGCCGCTAATGGTGTTGGTGCTTCCGTGAAGAAAAGAGAAGATACCCACAAGATGGCTGAAGCCAACAAAGCTTACGCACATTATCGTTGGTAATAGGAGGTTTTTATGGCAAGTCGTGAATTTGATTTAGCCCATACAAGAAATATTGGCATCATGGCCCATATTGACGCTGGAAAAACCACAACTACTGAACGTATTCTTTATTTCACCGGAAAGATCCATAAGATTGGTGAGACCCATGAAGGTAGCGCCACTATGGACTGGATGGAACAAGAACAAGAAAGAGGTATTACTATTACTTCTGCAGCGACTACCGCTATGTGGAAGGGTAATAGAATTAATATCATCGACACTCCAGGGCACGTTGACTTCACTGTTGAAGTTGAACGTTCATTACGTGTTCTTGATGGGGCTATTACCGTTTTAGACGGTAAGAATGGTGTTGAACCACAAACTGAAACCGTCTGGAGACAAGGAAGTAAATACGGGGTTCCTCGTATTGTCTTCGTCAATAAACTTGACGCTATTGGTGCGGACTTTGAAATGTGTGTTCGCTCCTTACACGAAAGATTAGGAGCTAATGCTGCTGCTGTCCAATATCCAATTGGCATTGAATCTTCATTAAAAGGTTGTATCGATATCATTGAGAAGAAAGCTTATGTCTATGATTCTAATGATGCGGAAGAACCACATGTCGTGGAGATTCCAAGCGAATATGCCGATAAGGTTGAAGAATTAAGAGCTTTATTATTTGAAGCTTTATCTAACTACGATGAAGAAATTCTTATGATGGTGCTTAATGGAGAAGAACCTGATGTTGATACCACTAAGAGCGCGATTAGAAAAGCGGTCTTAACTGGTGAATTCCATCCTGTCTTCTGCGGTAGTGCTTATAAGAACAAAAACATTCAACCTTTATTAGATGGTGTCATTGATTATTTACCAAGCCCACTTGATATCCCACCTGCTAAGGGAACTGATAAAAATGGTAACGATATCACTTGTAAAGCAAGTGATGACGCTCCACTTGCAGCCTTAGCCTTCAAAATTGCTACCGACCCATTCATTGGTCGATTAGCTTATGTTCGTGTCTATTCTGGTGTTCTTAAGTCTGGTAGTTATGTTCTTAACTCCACCAAGGGCACAAAAGAAAGAATTGCTAGAGTTGTCTTAATGCACTCTAGCCATAGACAAGAAGTTGAAGAATTACACGCTGGTGATATCGGTGCTGTCGTTGGTTTAAAAAATACCATTACCGGTGATACCTTATGCGATGAAAAGAATATTATTATTCTTGAACAAATGGAATTCCCAGATCCAGTTATTGAAGAAGCGGTTGAACCAAAAACTAAAGCAGACCAAGAAAAAATGTCTATTGCTTTACAAAAATTAGCGGAAGAAGATCCAACCTTCAGAGTGAGAACCAACGCTGAAACTGGTCAAACCTTAATTGCTGGTGTTGGTGAATTACATCTTGATATCATCGTTGACCGTATGAGAAGAGAATTTAACGTTCAAGTGAACGTTGGTGCTCCTCAAGTTGAATACCGTGAAACCATTAAAGCGACAGCGGATTGCGAAGGTAAATACATTAAACAATCTGGTGGTCGTGGTCAATATGGTCACGTTTGGTTAAAATTTGAACCAAACCCAGGCAAGGGCTTTGAATTCGTGGACGCTGTCGTTGGTGGTAGTGTCCCACGTCAATACATTAAACCAACTCAAGATGGTTTAGCGGATGCCCTCAAACGTGGTTTACTCGCTGGATTTGAAGTCATGGATATTAAAGCCACATTATTCGATGGTTCTAGCCATGATGTCGACTCTAGTGAAGCTGCGTATAAGATTGCCGCTTCTATGGCTTTAAAAGAAGCTGCTAAGAAGTGTCAACCAGTGATTCTTGAACCTATTATGAAGATTGAAGTCACTGTTCCCGATCAATATTATGGTGATGTTTTGGGTGATATTAGCCGTCGTCGTGGTATTATGACTGGTGAAAGTCAGAGAAGTAACGCGAAGATTATTGAAGCAGAAGTACCATTATCCGAAATGTTCGGATATGTTACTGACTTACGTTCTATGACTCAAGGTCGTGGTAACTACGTCATGCAATTTGATCACTATGGTGAATGTCCAAAATATATTCAAGAAGAAATCGTGAAAAAAAGCGGTCTTGGTAGCCGCTAAAAAATAGTTTAATAACTTTTATAAAGGTTATTGATAATAAAAATTAAATGCTATATTATTAATTCGTTGCAAAAATGCATTCTATAGAAAGGAGATTTCAATACTATGGCAAAAGAAAAATTTGACAGAAGTAAAGAACACGTTAACATTGGTACTATCGGTCACGTCGACCACGGTAAAACTACATTAACCGCCGCTATTACATCTGTCCTCGCGAAGAAAGGTGGTGCTGTCAAAACTGACTACGCACAAATCGACTCCGCCCCAGAAGAAAAGGCTCGTGGTATTACTATTAACACAGCCCACATTGAGTATCAAACAGATAAAAGACACTATGCCCACGTTGACTGCCCAGGCCATGCTGACTATGTCAAGAACATGATTACTGGTGCTGCCCAAATGGATGGTGCTATCTTAGTTGTCGCAGGCACTGATGGTGTTATGCCACAAACACGTGAACACATCTTACTTGCTCGTCAAGTTGGTGTTCCATATGTTGTTGTCTTTATCAACAAAACTGACTTAGTCGATGATCCAGAATTATTAGACTTAGTCGAAATGGATGTTAGAGAATTACTCAACTCCTATGGCTTCCCAGGTGATGACGTCCCAGTTATCCGTGGTTCTGCTCGTAAAGCCCTTGATGGTGATCCTGCAGAAGAAGCTCACATTCTCGAATTAATGGAAGCCTGTGATACCTATATCCCAGCTCCTGCTCGTGAAAATGACAAGCCATTCTTACTCGCTATCGAAGACGTTATGACCATTTCTGGTCGTGGTACAGTTGTTACTGGCCGTGTCGAAAGAGGTAGTGCTAAACTCGGTGATGAAACCGAAATCGTTGGTATCAAACCAACTCAAAAATCCGTTATTACAGGTCTTGAATCCTTCCGTAAAACTTGTGACTTCGTCCAAGCTGGTGATAACGTTGGTGTTCTTTTAAGAGGCATCAACCGTGATCAAGTGCAACGTGGTCAAGTCTTAGCCAAACCAGGCTCTGTTACTCCACATAGCAAATTCACCGCTCAAGTCTATGTTTTAACCAAAGAAGAAGGTGGCCGTCATACTGCTTTCTTAAGCAACTATCGTCCACAATTCTATTTCCGTACAACCGACGTTACTGGTGTTATCACCTTACCTGCCGGTGTCGAAATGGTTATGCCTGGTGACAACGTTGAATTAACCGTTGAATTAATTCACCCAATCGCTATGGAAAAAGGTACCAAATTCTCCATCCGTGAAGGTGGTAGAACCGTTGGTGCTGGTACTGTCAGCGAAATCGTTAAATAATTTATTACTTAAATTAAATAATGAAAGAAGATCCATCCTCGTGATGGATTTTTCTTTATATGTAAACATATAAGGGATTATGTTATAATCTATTAGAGGTTACTTTATGTATAAAAAGTCAGTTTTTTCTTTCTTAATGATTATTCCTTTTCTTTTAAGCTGTTCAAATAAAAAGGATATGTCTATTACTAGCCATGAATTTAATGGGGATGTGGAATTCCATAGTGAATTGCAACTTAAATACATTAATTCTAGCGACTACACCACAACGTTTGGTATTGTGGCTGGAAGTAGTGAAAAAAGTTTACCGGAACCAATTAAATTAACTTGGGACAATTCTGATCCTGATTATGAAGGAACATATAAGATTAAAATTATTGAAAAAAGTAGTAATAGTGCGAAAGAATATGAAACCTCAGGTAATTCCTTTGATTTATATAACGTGAAATTAAATAACGATTATACTTATGAAGTATATTTGCCTGATGATTCTTCAATTACTAGTGGAGAAACCGCTTTTAAGACAACCTCTAAAGGACCAAGAAACCTCTATATTGAAAATGTTATGAACGCTCGTGACCTTGGAGGACATGGCATTAAACAAAGTTTAATCTATCGAAGTGGTCGTTTTAATGAAGAAGATGGTAGTAGTTTATTAAGCGATGCTTCTAAAGCGACATTAAGCGATGAATTAAGTATTAAAACCGAAATAGATTTAAGAAGATATGAAGAAAATGGAAACATTTCTTCTTCACCTATATCTAGTAGTGTTAACTATAAACATTTACCAATGCATTATGGAGGAGAGAATATCTTAACATTTGCGGGTGAATATAAATCTTATGAATATAATAACCCCGCACAAATCAAAGTATTTTTCTCCATCTTAGCGGATGAAAAGAATTATCCAATTTCTTTCCATTGCTCTATTGGTAAAGACCGTACAGGTTGTATGGCTTATTTAATTGAAGCTTTATGTGATATGGAAACTGAATTTATTTATCGTGATTATCTCTTCTCTAATTTTGCCAAGATTTCTTCAATGTGCGAAATGAAAGATATTGATGATAAATATGGAAAAACTATTGCTTCTTATGAAGGGAATAGTTTATCAGAAAAGGTTTATAATTATCTCCATGAAGTCATTGGAGTGAGCACTTCTCAGTTAGATTCTGTTATTGAGATATTACAAGGCTAGTGGGTTAATAATGGAAGAAGAAAATAAGCAAGAAATAGTCGATATACATCCCTTAAAAAAATCAAGAAGAATTCTTGTCTTTTTAGCGGACTTTTTTATTAACCTTATTCTTTCTTATTTAATCTTTAATATTATGGTGGCCCCTATTGGGAAAGAGCTAACTAATTTTGAAAAGAAAAATAATCAACATATAGAAGCTACTGAAGAGATGTACCATCATTACTATAAAAGCAAAATCTTTCTAAAAGATGATAGTTTTGAGGAATATGAAGCTAAAGTAGCGGTGGAATATACATATCGTTGTTTTCTTTCTTATTATGTTTTGGATGATGAAGAATCAATTGATCCAGAACATCCTCAATATGGCCATAAAGCGGAAAATGATACTATCTATCATTACTATATCGATATTAGAGAAGACTTTACAACTTACTATAATCATTTCACCCGCTACAACGAAAAATATTCTTACTTCATTTTTGATGAAGGAATAAAGAGGTTTGAATTAAAAGAAGAGGTTAAAAACGAATTATATTCTTATTTTGATCCTAAAGATGAAATTGGGGATTTAGGTCAAAAATATTATGATCGACTTTCAGAAGATTTATTTAATCCTTTGATGGCTACGCTTCTTGATGAACTTGATACGTATGATTTGCATTATGAGAACGAACTTTATTCATATATCGAATGTCGAAAAATCATTAAGAATGTAGAAGAATACCACGCTCGACTCATGACTATATCAGCGTTTCTTTCTCATTCTATCGCGTGGGCAATTTATTTCTTAGTGTCTCCACTTATTAATAAGGGTCGAAAGACTTGGGCGATGATGATTATGAAGATTGAAAGAGTAAACTTTTATTCATTAAACATCACTAAGCGACCCATGTATTTGATATTTGCTATTTATTCTTTCTTCATTAGTATGATGGGAATTCTTTTCCTTCCTTCGATGTTAGTGAACTTTAATAGTTTATTCACTTATACATTCCTTCTTTATGCTTCTTTATTTGCTATAGTGCTTGCACTAGGGGATTTAATTTTCCTCTTATTTAACCAATATAACCGTTCCTTAGTGGACTTCCTTTCGAACGATTTATATTTAAGCGAAGATGAATTAAATGAAATTTATCGAGCTCGAGGATATTATATTTAAAGTATGGATGAACAAATTAACCAAGTAGTATCAGGACAAGAGATCGCTAATAGTGATAACAAGATGGAAGTGGTCTATTTTCGTCCTGGCTTACATCTTAGAGTGCTTGCTAATTTTATTGATTTCTTCGTTCTTGTATTTGTTTTCCTTTTTGGCTTTTTAGGCACTAGAGAGATTATTAGAAACACTCCAACATATAAGGCTAAATCCGAACAATTAGTTCAGATTAAATTAGATTCTGGAGTCTATGAATATGATGATGATAACATCTTAAGAGACATAGTCTCTGTTGTTAATAATGATCAAGGACAATCCGCGAAATCACGTTGTGTGCGTTCTCGTAAAGCTATTGATAAATTCATTGCTTATGCAGAAGAAGTTGCTACTCCAGCGAATTATAATGTTATCGTTGATGATTATCGTAATTTCCGTTTATCTGATTCTATGAAAAAGGGCGATATCCCTATGTTTATCGTTGATGAAGATGATAACGTGATTGAGAATCCAGTACTCTTTGAAGGGGTTGAAAGCATCAGTGCCGGTATCTATACAACATATTTTGAAACAGCATACGCTCCATATTTAGATGAACGTGTTCAAGGATATTTATTAACCGCTATTCCAAATTATAAAAGTATCATTTCTTATCAAACCGCCATGCTTTTATGGGTCAATATTTTTACGGTCTACTGCGTGGCTGGCATTCTTGTTTATCTTATCCCACCTTTATTCTTTAAACGTGGAAGAATGACCCTTGGTAAATGGTTATACGGCATTGGAGTAGTGGATTATCGTTGTCTTTCTCCTAAAGTAGGTATCGCTATTGCGCGATTTGCCATTTTCTATTTTGGCATTTATATATTGTCTTTATTTACCTTTGGTTTACCTCTCATTTTAAACTTCACTTTAATGGCGTTTTCTAAGAACAAACAGAGTTTTCCAGACTACATGTTGAGATTAGTGGAAGTGGATGCAAGAAGAACCAAAATTTATTTATCCTTCTTAGAAGTTGAATTAGAAAAAACCTCACCACATAAGAAAGCTGTTAATTTCCGTACTCGTAACTTTGATTAGTCTTTTTCTATTGCGTGCGCTATCTTCGCTCGTGTATAATTAAGTTATCAAAAACGACGGAGGCTAGTATATGACAAGCAAATTTGTCTTTCCCTTGATCTTAGGATTGATAAGTGCTTTTTCTCTTACCTCAAACGTTAACTCTTCAAATGCTCAAAATAATGAAGTAGTGGCTAACAGCCCTACTTATCATTCTTTAAGAGCGCAGGCGAGTGATGAAAGAGATTATTCTTCTGAAGTTAAAGCTGATAGCGAATTAATGATTTCCGTTGGTTCTTCCACTTTAACATCAGTTGGACAATCCTTTACTTTCTCCTTCTCTACTGGTGGACAAGGCTACTGGGATTCCACTGAAACCTATTTGTTAGCCCCTGATGATGAAGAATTTGAAAGTTATTACAACGACTACTTCTCTAATTTAACCGTAGAAGAAAGAGAAGCGATTACCGCTGAATACGAAGAGGGAACATATGAACCAAGGCATTTCAATTCTAGTGTTTTCCAAATTTATGGTAAAGAAAGTCTTCACGATATCGTGATTCCACGTTCTTTAACTAGAAACCACATCTTCAATCTTGATGTTTTGAAGATGGGTGTTAACGTTGTTCCTGATTGGACTAACATTACTTCTATTACCATTCCTGAAGATGTTGCTGATTTATCAGTTGATACCTTCCAAAACGTCCCAGCTGGCATGATTTTCAACGTTGAGCACGCTGATAGACCAGAAGGTTGGGCTGAAGGCTGGAATCATGGCGCAAAAGTGAATTACGGATATGTTTATCCAGAAAGCAAAGCTGAACCACTTTCTAAAGCTGGTGCGAAACAATATGGTAATGAAGAAGCTAACTATATTATTGGTTGGTATCCAAAAGAAGGCGATAAAGCTCCATTAGTTCTCGAATACAAAGTCAAACGTGAAGATGGAAGCTTATCCGATTCGCTTTTCTTTGATTTCTCTCCAGACACCGAAAACACACTTTATGAATGTGTTGGATATCAAATCTATGATTTCTCTAGACCATTATTCTGTGATATTGAAACTAACGAAGGTGAAACCATTGATTTCTCTTCCTTAGTTTTACATAACATTTATAAAGCAGAAGTTAACTCTTCTGGTGTGGCTATTCCTAAGCCAGATTTCTCGCAAGCTTATTATGCGAAACCAAGCCAAGCTTTCAGTAGAGTTTGGGATATTAACGATTTCTTAAACTTAGAATTCTCTGGTTTATCTTCATTCTCTGGCTATACCGCTTTAGATTTGAACATCAGTGTTCCAGAAGAAAACATCTACAAAGCTTTAAAATCTAACTATTATGAACAACACCTTGCTGAGATCGAAAGTGGTGCGATGGCGATCCGTTATAGAATCACTTCCTTAACACTCGGCAAATTTAGAATTGTTTATGAAAAGAATGGTATGGATGCCACCCATACAATGGAGATTAAGACTCCAATTATTCAGTATAAGATTTCTAAATCCTCAAACAATAGGGTTTCCTTCTTGCTTAAGGATAGTGATATTGATTCTAAATTCTCAGCCTCGAAGTTGAGAAGCGTGACGTTCTTAGATTTCTACGTCACCATTGATATTATGGGCGATAAGGCTCCTGTTGCTCGTAGTGCGGCCACTACGAGATTTGGTCTTGTCTCCTTAATGTCTTACACCAAAGATGCTAGTGTCTTTGATATTAATTTAATGCTTGTCCTCCTCTTAATTGGATATGTATTAGCGTATTCTCTTTGTTCAGCAGGTTTATATTTCTATCGTAAGAATAAATATAAGAATGATGAATTTAGAAGAATGAAAACTAAAGTTTATGTTATAAGAGCGATTCTTGGATTACTCGGTTCATTGATTGTTTTATTCGCAATTACATTCATTGTTATTAGAGCCACCTCATTTAAGAATGCGATCGTGGTTTATAATCCAGTTGATGCTTATATCATTGTTCTTTCTGTTCTTTCAGTCATTATTATTGGCTACTTCATTAAATACTTAGTGGGTGTCATTAAGGCCGAGAAAGAAAGAAGAAGAATTATCAGACTCAAATTAGACGAAGACGTCGATGACGACGGAACAAATTAAGGAGATAAATATGGAAATTAGAATTAAGGATTTAACGAAAATTTTCCCTGGTGATGCACGTAAAAATATTCGTGACACCATTGCCGTTAAAGATTTAGATTTTACAGTTAAAGACGGCACTCTTGTTGGTTTATTAGGTCCTTCTGGATGTGGTAAATCGACAACACTTTACATGATTTCTGGTTTACAAACACCAACTTCTGGTGAAGTGTGGTTTGGCGATCAGGAAGTAACAAACTTATCTCCTGAAAAAAGAGGTATTGGTTTAGTTTTCCAAAACTACGCCTTATATCCTCATATGACCATCTACAAGAACATTGAATTCCCATTAACTAACTTGCAAGTGGAAATTCCTCTTGTTACCTTCTTTGATTTCGTCTTAGTGTACGAATATCATATGAAGAAAAGAGATGTCGAAGATGGCATTATGAAATCAGTCGAATCTCTTTGCAAGAGAATTGGTTTAAAGAAGAAATCGTTTGACCTTACATCTTCCTTAAATGAAGGTAAACTTACTATTAATATCTTACTTAAGAATACCGCTCCTGCGACTAAGCACTTATTCGTGGATAATTTCCCCAAGATTATTGATGCTAAATTAGTCAAAGAAGAAGAAAAACAAACTTCTGAAGCGTTATTTGATTCTACAGTGAGAGCGACAATCAACAAGATTGGCGATAAAGAGACTGTTGATTTAATCTTCAAAGGCCGTCTTGGTAAGTCCTTTGATTTACCTTTAATGGATGAAACCATTACCAAGATTAGAGAAGTCATTAAATTATTCGCTCATCCAGGAGAAATTGTTATCTCTCGTGGTAAACGTGGATTTGATGTTGTTGCGCACGTAAAAACATTATTACATTCACGCATGAAGGATTGCGTTGAAGCTTTAAGCAAGGCAATTGATGTAGAAAACGTGAACTACTTTGTTAGTAACGTCATCAATAAAGAAACTGATGTTTTTGTCAGAAACTTCTTCAAAGTTAGACAATTAAAGACTTCAGACTTAAAACTTTACTATGATAAAGGTCATACAAAACTTTATTTCAAATTAATTAGAACCTCTACAGAGAAAGCTAAAGCCTCTGTGGCGGAACTTGAAAAAGATTTACAACTCAGTGATATTGAAATCGATATCGCTCAAGCAGTTGCGCATAGAAAATTAACTAAAGAAGAACGTCGTGATATCGTTTATGAAACCGCGAAACTCGTGCAAGTTGATGATTATTTACAACGTAAACCATCTCAACTCTCTGGTGGTCAACAACAGCGTGTCGCGATTGCTCGTGCTTTAGTTAAACATCCAAAAGTGTTATTACTTGACGAACCATTATCTAACTTAGATGCTCGTTTAAGATTACAAACACGTGAAGAAATTAGACGTATTCAACAAGAAACCGGTATTACTTCTGTCTTCGTTACTCACGACCAAGAAGAAGCTATGTCCATTTCTGATGAAATCGTCGTTATGAAATTAGGCGAAATGCAACAAATGGGTAGACCACAAGACGTCTATAATAGCCCAGCTAATTTGTTCGTCGCCCAATTCTTAGGAACTCCACCAATTAACGTCTTTAAAGGCGCGGTAAAAGGCGGAAAGATTTATGTTGGTGAAGATATGGTTGGAGACGCTAAAGGTATTGAAGATAAAGAAGTCTTCGTTGCTATCCGTCCAGAAGGCTTTATCTTAGCAGGTGAAAAAGATAAAGACGTTTTACATGCTGAATGTGAAATGGTGCAAATTATGGGTAGAGATATCTCTGTTGTGGCCCATAATCCACACTGCACAAAACCAACATTCAAAGCCATTATTTCTGCGGATGACAAAGTCAATCCAGGCAAAGTGGCCTTAAAAGTTAAGCCACACAAGATTTTCATCTTTGATTCTGAAACAGAAGAAAGGATTTACGTTAAATAAAGAAAGGAGGCCTCTATGGGTATTGAATTACTAAGTTTCTTATCAAAACGCAAGAAACATAGCGGTAATGAAGATTCTAGACTCCCCACAATTGAACCTGAAGTTGTTCCTGAATATAACGAAGGGTTCCAAGAAGGAGAGAATAAAGTTATCCGTTTAGTTTCGAACAAAAAAGTTAACAAAGTATATAAAGTTACCGGTATTGAAGATGTGGCCAGCAAGAACAATTGGAAAGCTTGGCTCTATCTTGCTCCAGTAGTGGTCCTTATTTCGGTCTTCTTACTTTATCCTTTAGTTAACACGATTTTCATTTCTTTCGCGAAGAACTATAAATACGCGACAGGACAATTTGATGGATTTACCTTTGAAAACTTTGGCGTTATCTTCGGATGGGTCACGGTTGGTAAAGGTGGTACGGAAAACTACTTCCTGAAATACGCGGTACCGAATACGTTAATAATTACATTCGTAACGGTTCCTGTATCAATCTTATTAGCCCTCATTATTAGTGTGGCGCTTAATAGTATTAAGTGGTTCCAAAAATTCTTACAAACTGTCTTCTTCCTCCCTTATGTTACTAACGCAGTGGCTATTGGTTTAGTCTTCTCCGTTATCTTTGATAAGGCTGGTGTTATTAACTTCTTATTCCATTCAAATACGACCTGGGTATTTGGAGCGGACCGTTGGGTCGCTATGATTCCACTTTGTTCGTATATTGTTTGGAACTCAATTCCATTTAAAATTTTAATTTTACTTTCAGGTTTACAAGGTATTGATAAACAGTATTATCAAGCAGCGCAAATCGATAGCTGTCCTAAGGCGAAAACCTTATGGAAGATTACTGTTCCATTACTTTCACCACAAATTTTGTATTTGATGATTACTTCATTCATCGGTTCCTTCAAGGAATATACATCAATCGTGGCTATCTTCAATGGTCCTGGTACCTATGGAAAAGCCTCTGAAAGTGATCCAAACATGGAAACTATTGTTTACTATGTTTACGATCAAGTTGAAAAACAGTCCACATCCTTAGCCGCGGCGGCTGGTGTGTTCTTATTCGTCATTATCTTAGCTTTCACCTTCCTACAATTTGGTGTGAGTAAGAAGAGAGTGCATTATTAGGAGGTAAGTTATGGCAAAAGAAGTATTAGAAGCTGAACAAGCCGTGAATTATATCGACTTTAAGAATGTTAGAGTTAATCCTAATATCACTTTATCAATCGCCGAAAGTGGTAAAACCGTAGCCTCGATTAAACGCCGCGAAAAGATTATTCATATCGTGACTACAATCCTCACTTATATCTTCATTCTCGCTTTAGCGTTAACTGTGATGTTCCCATTCTATTGGATGATTATCACATCCTTAAAGCAGAATGATGAAATTATGAATTCCACACAGACCTTCTTCCCAAATATCGTCATGTGGAGTAACTATGTTTATGTCTTTGAAACATTTAACTTTACCGGTTATATGTTTAACACAATTATTGTCGCTATTTTCTCGACATTAGGAACATTATTAACAACTATCTTTGCTGCCTTTGCGTTTGCTCGTCTTGAATTCAAAGGTCGTGATGCCTTATTTATGATTTTCTTGATGACGATGATGATTCCTGGTGAAATGATGGTTATTTCTAACTATTTGACAGTTAATGCCTTTGGTTGGATTAAAGATCAAACTAGAGTCGATGCTTATTTAGCGATGATTGTCCCGTTTGCTGTTAGTGTCTTCCATATTTACTTATTAAGACAAAACTTCAAACAAATTCCTAACGAATTATATTTAGCCGCGAAAGTGGATGGTAAGAGTGACTGGTCCTTCTTATGGAAGGTCATGGTTCCACTTGCCGCCCCAACACTTATTTCCATTACCATCTTGAAATTCATGGGTACATGGAACTCCTATGTGTGGCCAAACTTAGTGACTAAAAATGAAGACTTCCGCTTAATCTCTAACGGATTACGTGGTAGTGCCTTCCAAGATGTGGATAGAGGTGTAACTGAATACGGTTATCAAATGGCCGCTTCCTTCTGCGTTACTGTCCCATTATTCCTCTTATTCGTCTTCTTCCGTAAATACATTATGAAGGGTGTTGGAAGAGCCGGTATTAAGGGTTAATTAAGATTAAATTTGTCTAAGACAATTTAATAAAAGTAAGGAGATTTCAATAATGAAACAAAGAAAATTACTCCCATTGATGGCAATGACATTAGCTCTTACCATCGTCGCCTGTGGCGGGAACAAATCTGATGATGGTCCTGGCGGTGGCGAAATGAAAGGACATTTTGATCATGAAGTTAAAATTAAATTCGTGAACACATATGGCCAAAAATATCAACCACAATTGCAAGATTTCGTTGACACTTTCAATGAAATTGAACCAAATGTGAAAATCGACCTTGATGAAGGCTGGATTTCTGGTAACTATGATAGCATCCATACTCAAACCATTTCCGACTTTGCGACTGGTGAATATGGTGACTTAGTTATTTGCTATCCTGACCACGTTGTCGATTACATCGATTATGGTAAAGCCATTCAATTAGACTCTTATATGGAAAACGAAGATTATGGCTGGACCGAAACCGAAAGAGAAGATATGGTGGAAACATATATCGAAGAAGGTCAAGAATTTGCTCTTCCTGGTACATATTGCTTGCCATTCTCTAAATCTACAGAAGCTATGTTCTATAACCAAGAACGTTTATTAGATAGCTCTCTTGTTACTTATTTATCCACTAAGGGTATTTCCATGAACAAGGCCTATTTAGAAAGCTTAACTTGGGAAGAATTATTTGGTAATTTATGTCCTGCCTTAGAAAAATATGAAGAAGAAAACCCACGTGATCCTCTTATTATTAGAAACGAAGGCGACATTAATGCCTATGTAGCTTATGACTCCACTGATAACTTATTCATTACATTAGCCGAACAATATGGTTTTGGTTATACCAGTGTTGATGAATATGGTGAAGCTCACCTTGAATTCAATAATGATAATAACAAGGGCTTAGCTAAGACATTTGCGGATGCGGCGAAAAAAGGATATTTAAGATCCCCATCTGTTATTGGTAAGAGCTATGGTTCTGATTATTTCAAAAAGAAAAACGTCTTATTCTCCATTGGTTCTACCGCTGGAGTTATTAACCAAGCTGGTGACTTTGCTGCTGGCGTGACTCGTATTCCACAAGCCGCGGGTAAAGAAGCAAAGATTATCTCCCAAGGTCCATCTATCTGTATCTTAGACCACTCTGATCCAGAAAGAATCTTAGCCTCTTGGTTATTCTATAAACATATGGTGAACACAAAGAACACTGCTAAATGGGCGACAACCGTTGGCTATTTACCAGTTCGTCAATCCGCGTTCACTAGTGAAATTTATATGGACTATTGCTCCACTGAAGGTAAAGAAGAAAAGAGTCCAGAATTATTAACAGCCTTAAACGCTTTATATTCTACCTCTGTTATTAATAACGTCTTCACTTCTGTTCCATTCAAAGGTTCTTCCTCTGCGAGAACTCAAGTTGGAGCGATGATGACCAACATTTTAACTGATGCTGTTAAGGGTGATGTAACTATAGATGATGAATATATCAATAACGCCTTTGATACTGCGGTTAACAATATCTTAAAAGATATGTAATATCTTCTAAACGAAAGGAGAATGATTATGAAGAAAAAAATTGGTTTATTACTTCTTCCTCTTACCTTTGCCACATTAGTTGGTTGTGGTGGTAAAAGTGATGATGGTCCAAGTGAAGATACCAGTAAAATCACCATTAACTTCTGGCACACCTTTGGTGATAAAGCCGAAACTGCTTTAGAAAAGAAAATCGCTGCCTTTACTGACTTAGTGAAGAAGAATGAAGATGTTGATGTTGAAGTCAAGCTTTCCTATCAAGGCGCTTATAGTGACATGCCTAAGAAAGTTATGACTGGTATTGCTAGTGGCGATATGCCAAATATCGCGATTGCTTATGCTGATCACGTCGCTGATTATATGTATTTCGAAGGTGATCAAGCTGGCAAATACGTTGTCAACTTTGATAAATTCTTAAAAGATCCTGATTTAACTTTTGGTACCGATAAATATTTAGGCGATACCGAAAAAGAATCAGACATGATTAAGAGTTATATGGATGAAGGCCGTCAAATGCCAAGAGAAGGCACATATTTGATTCCATTAATGAAATCAACTGAAATTATGTGCTATAACTTGGACGCTGTTAAAGTGGCGATGAAATATGCACATCCAGAAGTTCCTACTGATAAAGTTAAAGAATTCATGAGAGATATCACTTGGGAAGACCTTCTTGATATCGCTGATGCCGCTTATAAACATAAGAGTGAAATCAGTTCCACTCTTGAATATCCAATTTATTACGATAGTGATTCTAACTTATTCATCACTGATTTATTCCAAAATGGTGTTGGTTATTCCTCCATCGGTAGTGATGGTGTTGGTGTTATCGACTTCGCTGAACCAAATGAATTAGCAAAAGCTAAAGCTTTAGTTCAAGATTTAAAAGATGCTCGTGATGCTCACTTATTAACCACTAAAGGTTGTGAAGGTACCTACGCTAGTAACAACTTCAAAGAAGGTAAAACTATCTTCTCTATCGGTTCTACTGGTGGTACAGGTTACACCATTCCACCGGCTGGTGTCTTTGATGTCGCCTTTGCTCGTGTTCCTACTTTAGGAAGTAGCAAAACTTGCTACGTCTCTCAAGGACCAAGCTTATGCTTCTTAAACGATACAACTCTTTCCGAAGCGAAAAATGAAGCTACTTTAAAATATGCTTGGAAGTTAGTTAAATATTTAACTTCTAAACAAGTGAACGTCTCTTTATGTGTTTCTGGTTCTGAAGGCTATTCTCCAGTTAGAGAATCTTGCTACACAACTGAAACCTATAGTGACTTCTTAGAAAATGGTGAAGCTTATGCCGAAGCCGCAAAAGTTACTCAAAACGATATCGCTGGAAAATATTTAAATACTGCTGTCTTTACTGGTAGTGCAACTTTAAGAACTGTTGTTGGCTCTTTAGTTACTAGAGTCCTTAATGGTGAAGTTAGCATTGATAAAGGCTTTGAAACAGCGATTAATGACGCAAACAAAGATATCCGTTAGGAGGTATTTCTATGAAATTTAAAAAACTAGTTACTAGTTTAGTCGCCATTCTCTCCGTTGGTGTTATCGCTGGATGTGGTGGTAAGAGTGACCCCACACCTTCAGAAGATCCTACGCCTCAAAGAGGGGATGCGAACTGGATTGACTATGTCAATAATGGTGATGTTAAACTCCAACTTGATTATAAAGGCCATGATTTCTATAAAGATGGTATCGGTGAAGTGACATTAAAAGCCTCTATTGATGGAGACACTGCTCACTTTAATCCTGTTGTCACCAAAACAAGTAATTTGGCCATTAAATCAAGATATTATGGCATTGATACTCCAGAATCTACTGGACGTATTCAACCTTGGGGTAAACCCGCCTCTAACTTCAATAAAGAGAAATTAGAATTAGCTGCGGAAAATGGAACTATCGTTGTTTCTACTGCACAAGATGGCTATGGAGTTCCTCAATATGACTCTACTGGTTCTCGTTTCGTTTCCTTAATTTGGATTCATGAAACAAAGAAGAATGCTAATTTTGATGAATTATATTTATTGAACTTAGCTATTGTCCAAGAAGGTTATTCTTGGGTTAAGAGCGTTTCTGATATGCCTGATTACGCTGATACATTCTATGCAGCGGAAAAACAAGCGCAAACTTATAAACTTAATCTATTCTCTGGTGAAGAAGATCCATTATTCAACTATGGTGGATATGAAGATACCAGCTTATTAGATTTAAAAGTAGCGACAGAAAACTATATTAGAGATCCTGGCTATGTCTCTCCATTAGATGGAGCAAACGTCAGAATTCGTGGTACTGTAGCGGGATTTGCTAATGGCATTATGTACATTCAAAGCTATTTCTCTCAAGAAGAAAGTGAAAGCGCTCGTGGAGATGGACAAGGTATTCCTGGTGGCGAATATGCCTCTATTAATATCTTCTGTGGTATGTCCTCTGTTCCAACCAAATATAGAAAGATTAACACCTACATCGAATTATGTGTTAAAGCCGTCTATAGTGAATTATTTGGTTTCCAATTAACTGGTGCAGAAGGCCACTTCAAAATCGTTGATAGTGAGATTGAAGATGACGATTGCCACATCCTCTTAAAAGCGGAAGATAACCTTGATGATCAAAAACTTTATATTGCTGATTATTCTCCAAGTGAATTATCCGCGATTGCCTCTCAAGGTAGTTCTGAATGCTTAAACTGTGCGATCAATTTAACTTCTTCTGTTAAATGTAGTGATGCTTATATCTCTACTGATGGCACAGAAATCACATTATCTTTTGAAAATTGTGCTTTCCAAGGCTTTATCACCTTCACCTACGCTGGTGATCCAGATTGGCCAAGAGATTACTGGACAAGCAAGGAACAATATATTGGTAAATCCTTCCTTTTATCCGGTATTTATACTTATCACAAGACACAATCCGGCAATATCAAATATCAAATCGTCTTTAATGACGCTAGTGATATTGTCTGGGTTAAATAAACTATTTAGAGGAGGTAAAAAACATGTTTTGTTATCACTGTGGTAATAAGATTGACGAACAAAAATTAGAGAGCAAATCCTCAACTTATCAAAAGATTGAGGGGATGGATATTGATACTGAAATTCAGTATGTATGTCCTAGATGTGGTCATTTGACCCATCATAATGCTAGCCCTGAAGATGTAAAGTCTTTAGCTCGTGCTTGTCATGCGGAACTTCAACGTGGAAGAAACTTCTTCTCTAAGGGAATGAGTAGCCTTTCTATCGCTGTTATTCTTTTAACAACTTCGATTATCTTCTTACTCCTCTCTCGTAAAGCTGATAATCAATTCAGAATTACCACCTCCTCACCAGAGTTCTGGGTCTTCCTAGTACTCGCTGTTATTTCGGTTATACTTTTAGTATATGGCACTGTGAATACCGTTCTTGGTGTAAGACGTAAAATCACATATACCAGTTTACTAAAGGACATAAATAACAAGACCTTCGTCCAATAATGTTTTAGAAGGTCATGATTCCGTTTTCAAAATTTAAGAAAGGAGAAAAATGATGAAAAAAGGATCAATGAAGAAGATCGCTGCATTCTTATTAGGATTATCATTACTTATTCCTGCTTGTTCATCTAGTAGTGGTGGAAATGCTCCAACCCCTGAGCCAGACCCAAAACCAGAACCAGCAAAAGAAGAATATGAAGTCGCTATTAAGAATAAAGAGTATCTTCAAACAGAATGGCCTGCCAATGATGGAGCTCGTAAAGTCGAAATCGAACTTACTCCAAAAGGCAATTTAGCCGTTCTTATCAACAATGGTTCAGTTACCATCGAATCTAGTGATACTGAAGTTTTAACTATCGCTGGACAAATGGCTACTCCTGTTGCTCCAGGCGACGCAACCATTACCGTTAAATCCGGGAAATATTCCGATAGCGTTGATGTTGTGATCTCCGAAGCCGTTACCAACAAAGAAAAATATGGTATCGACCACGAAGGTGATGAAGCTGACCCATTAACCAATGAAGACGCTTTAACCGTCGCGAAACACGAAGATTATGATGGCGCCGCCATGTATGTTAGAGGTGAAGTTTTAAGCTTCTACCACGCCCCAGGTTCCAGAGAAGATGGAGCTGTTAGCTGGTTCCTTAAACCTGCTACAGAAGGTGGCGAAAAATTTGAAATTTACAAATGTTACGGTGAAGGTGCTAAACCATTAACCGATCAAGACATTTGGGTGGGCGCGATTGCTACCGCTTATGGACCATTCACTTCTTATAATGGTCAATACGAAACCTCTGGTGCTGTTTTAACTAAAGTCGAGGGTGAACCTCCAGCACCAAGAACCACAATTGAAGCTACATTTGATGAAGCTCTTGCCGCTGGTTTAGCTTTACCTGATGGTGGAGATTCCTACGATTATTATCAATTCGATGCTTATGTCACTGGTAAAGTTGGTAAAAATTACTTCTTAACCGCTGAAAAAGGTGCTAGCTATGACAAGAATAATAGTATTGAATTATACAATGTCTCTGGTGATGAACTAGTTGGCAAATTAATGAAAGATGCTTTAATCACTGTGACCATGATTCTTAAGAATTACCACGGTCAAGTGGAAAACCTCTTAACTTTAACTACTGATGATGTCGTCGTTAAAGAAGAAGGTGGAGAATGGGTTGACCCAGTCGCTATCGAAGTTTCTGTTGCTGAAGCTTTAGCTATTGAAAGCCCAGGAAGTAATTTATATAAAATTACTGGTATCTTAAAAGAAATTACCACACCATATTCTTCTCAATATGGAAACATTACTTTCACTCTTAAAGATACAACTGATGGAAGTAAAGTTATGACAATTTACCGTTTGAATTGTACCGCTGAAGAATCCGCGAAATTAGTTCCAAACGCAACAGTTGTTGTTGAAGGTTACATTACTTCTTACCAAGGCGCTAACCAATTAGCCGCTGGTGGTAAATTTATCTCTGCTGAAGGTGGCGACGTTCCACCAGAACCAGAATATATCGATGTTACCGTCGCTGAAGCTCTTGAAGTTATCAATGCTTTAGATGATGGCGGAATTACTACCGATATCTACAGAGTGAGTGGCGTTGTTGTCGCTGCTGAAGCTTATAGTGAACAATACAAGAATGTTACATTCACAATGGGCGATACCGTTGAAGATGCTGCTGTCTTAACAGTCTTCAGATGGTCAACTACTGCTGAAGAAGCTGCTAAATTAGTGGCTGGTGCAGAAGTTGAAGTCGTCGCAACATTACAAAAATACGTTAAAAACGAACAAGTCATCCCAGAAACAAAGGCTATTACCTCTGTTACTATTGGTGGCGATGTTCCACCAGAACCAGAATATATCGATGTTACCGTCGCTGAAGCTCTTGAAGTTATCAATGCTTTAGATGATGGCGGAATTACTACCGATATCTACAGAGTGAGTGGCGTTGTTGTCGCTGCTGAAGCTTATAGTGAACAATACAAGAATGTTACATTCACAATGGGCGATACCGTTGAAGATGCTGCTGTCTTAACAGTCTTCAGATGGTCAACTACTGCTGAAGAAGCTGCTAAATTAGTGGCTGGTGCAGAAGTTGAAGTCGTCGCAACATTACAAAAATACGTTAAAAACGAACAAGTCATCCCAGAAACAAAGGCTATTACCTCTGTTACTATTGGTGGCGACGTTCCACCAGAACCAGAAGTCGTTGAAGTTTCTGTTGCAGAAGCTTTAGCAGTTGAAAATCCTGGTGATACAATTTATCAAATTACCGGTATTATCAAATCGATTAAAACTCCTTATAGCGCTGATTATGGCAACATCTCTTTAATCGTTAAAGATGAAGCTGATGAATCTAAAGAAATTACTTTCTTCCGTTTATCTTGTACCGCTGAAGAAGCTGCTTTAATGCTCGTTAATGCGAAGATCGTTGCTAAAGGTAAAATTACTGTTTACCAAGAAGTTAACCAATTAGCAGCCGGTGCCGAATTAGTTTCTGTTGAAGGTGGAGATGTTCCACCAGAACCAGGAATTATCGAAGCAACTGTCGCTGAAGCTCTTGCTGCTATTGATGCATTAGAAGATGGTGGCATTACTACTGATGTTTACAAAGTGAGTGGTGTTGTTGTTTCTGCTGAAGAATATTCTTCTCAATATGGCAACGTAACATTCACAATGGGTGATACCGTTGAAGATACTGCTGTCTTAACCGTCTTTAGATGGAAGACTACTGCCGAAGAAGCTGCCAAGTTAGAAGTTGGTGCAGAAGTAGAAGTCACTGCTACTTTACAAAAATACGTTAAAGATGGCGTTGCTACTCCAGAAACAAAGGCCATTACCTCTGTTATCATTAATGGTGAAGTTCCACCAGAACCAGAGGCATTATCTGTTTCTTTAGCCGCTGGAAACAACTCTAGCGCTGCTAAAGTTAATGATAAAGACGCAATTAAAGTTGGTACATCTAAAGCCGATGGCGATATGAAAGTTGTTCTTGGTAAAGATGTCAAAACATTAAAACTTCACATTGCTGCTTGGAAAGATAAACCTGGCACAATTCGTGTTACTGCTCCTGCTGGCGTTACTGTTAGCGAAACCGAATTAACATTGACTGCTGATGCCGGCATTTCCAACAACCCTCCATTCACTCTCGCTGGTGAAGAAGCCACATTCGAATTCACACTTGAATTAAGTGGTTTAACCGAAACTACAGAATTAATCCTTGCCTCTGGTAGTGCAAGAAGATTCGTGGTTTGGGGAGCAACTGTTGCTTAATTTATAAAAACCAAACATTAAGGGCGGGATTTCCCGCTCTTTTTGTATGGGCTAATTTATTGTTTTTGTTTATTTTTAGCCTTTTTAACAAACGAAAAGGATAATAACATAATTCTTATCATTAAGAGTTTTTTGTTTTCTTAAAAGTATCCTTAATGAATTAAGAATAAAAACTTGATAGTTTTCCTTTATTTGTTATACAATAGTGCTTGCGTTATCCCCTTAGCTCAGTTGGTAGAGCAACTGACTCTTAATCAGTGGGTCTAGGGTTCGAGTCCCTAAGGGGGTACCATTGGAAAATTTATACAGTCTGTTATGCAGGCTGTTTTTCTTTAATTATGCAAGATAAATTGTTTGATATTCGGACAAAACGCATATAAAAACTTGATAAAAATGTATGCGTTATGTACAATGTGGTTATGATTAGTGAAGCTAAACATTTAACTAGAAATCAAAGAAGAAAGCTTATTTCTTATACTAGAGGTATTTATCAAGAAACTAATGATGATTTATTTGATTCATACCTTTTGAGGTATTCAACAGGAGTAGTGACTCTACTTACTGCTTTATCGTTTCATAATTTGATTGATGAATGGATATTGACTCCATATGATTTTGCTTTTCAATATGGGTATAGAACAATTAAAGATAGAAATATCAGACAATTTAGGGATTCTAAAGAGTTGTTAATGATGGGCACTGTTAAAGAGATACATAATGGTGTAGAGTTTTATTTGTACAATAAAGAACGTCTTTTGATAGAACTATGGAGAAAGGAGAAGTACATACCTCGAGATATATATAAGCAAGCGATCTTTTCTTATCGTGAACTTGCTAACAGTGGTAATCTAAACATTCCTTTGTTAAAGGAATATATATCAAAAATGCCGAAGTCAAATATCTATTTAAGTAGATTATCACTGGAGGTATTATGAAAACACAAACACTTAAATTTCTCTATTCTGGTCTAAAGAGGAAAGAACTAAGCAAAGAACAAATCGAAAGTAAGGTTTGTCAAGAGATTTTTATTTCTAAAATTGGAAACAACGAAAGGTTTTCAAAGAAGATTGCTTTTAAAGGCGGATTAATAATTGATTCTTTATCGCATGGCCAACGAGGCTATACGAAAGATATTGACTTTGATTTTGTTAAATATCCTTTGTCAGATGAAGGATTGATTTTATTCATCGATGAATTAAATAAATGCAATCCATTTAGTAACATTCATATATCAATTGATTCTATTAGCAATCTAAGACACAAGAATTATCAAGGCAAAAGATTGTTGCTGCTTTTTAAAGATGAAGAATCAGTTTACAAGTTAACTATTGATGTTGGTGTGTTTTTGCCACTCGTCAAAAAGAATACTGATATTAAATATCAAATCGCATTTGGAGATTCTACTAGAATAACAATTAATCCAATTGAAAGAATGATTGCAGAAAAACTTTCAACTTTTGCAATCTATGGGACCGATAATACGCGAGAAAAGGATTTATTTGACGCCATCTATTTAATAACATCATTTAATTCAGATAAATACACTGTTAAAAGAATTTTGTCATGCTTGCTTGTTACAAAAACGCATTATTTCAAGAATCTTAAAATAGCTTTTGAACATATTAAAACAACACTTTCAGACGACAAGTATTCAAACTGCTTGAAAAGAAGCAATAAAAATTGGACACTCTACTCTATAGAACAAATACAGTCTTTGATAGTTGATTACATTGATTCCTTATAACAAAAGTTGTTTCCAAATAATCAGTAACTTCTTTTATTTATTTATTAAACGTAATCTCGTGTTTTTAGTTTGGATTATAAAATACTAGATGAGGATTGTTGTATATAACTCTTGCAACCACTAACGTGTACGTTATATAGTATAGGCGCGGTAAGAGGAAAAACTACTTATCTCATTAATCTGGTCAATTAATGAATAATAGTTATTACTCTCATAAACCGCCTTTAAGGAAGAAACTCAAATAGAATCAAAGTGCACATGACTCTTAAAATGTTCTCTCCTTATTGAGTCGATAGGATTTTCATTTTGTTTATTTAATGAAGTCTAATATCGACAAACTATTTCGGTTTAACTTTTAAATACTTGGGTGTTAATAGGATCACCTAATAGTCATTTACATAAGTTAAACACAATAGTTGTTCATATACTCACAGCCATAAATAACCAAAACGTGGCTGGAGAAAAAGGAAAGGAGAAATAAATATGAACAAATTATTTACAAAGATTGCGATGGCGTTTATTGGTGCGTCTATGGCAATCGGAGTAGGTGTTGCTATAGGTACGAATAAAGAAGCGACAAGAGCCGAGGCTGCCGACGAGCTTTCTTATACTTTGACAGCAAAAAGTAACAGCACTGATTCTGACTCTTCCACTGATGTTGCTAGCACAAAGTCATCTTTATTTACTGATGTCACAAATATCACAAGCACTAGTGGTTCGAAAGTTTATCAGGGTGCGAGTTCTGCTGCTGCTTTAAAGTTTGGTTCATCAAGTGCTAAAGGATCTTTGACCATCAATTTAGCCTCTGGCGGACAAAAGAAAGCAACTAAAGTAACTTTCAGTATTGCTGCCGCAAATGATACTAGCAAAAAAGTTAAATTGTCACTAAATGGGGCCACATCTGGAACTGGTTATAGTTTAATTACATACGGCAGCACTGCTAAGTCGTTTGCGGATTATGAAGTTGCTTGGGATGGTTCAACAGCCTTAACATCAATTAAAGTGGAGGCCCAAAATGTTAGCAGCAATAGATTTTATCTAAAGAACATTAAAGTATATGTTGCTCCACCCTCCTACACAGTTTCTTTTGCAGTTAATACTGCTGGATATGGCACCGTTAGTCAATCGAGTATTACTAATGTTCCCTCTGGATCTTCTATTACTACAAGTAGTAATACTGTAACAATTAATGGAACAACTGTTACCGCAACACCAGCAGCAAATACAGCACAATATACTTATGCTTTTACTGGCTGGTCAAATAATACTGGCACAGTTACTGCTGCAAGAACAATTACTGCTAATTTTAGCAGAACAACAAATACGTATTCCGTTGGGGGAACCATTACTAATGGCTCACTTAGCAGCACAGCAAGTGTTGCTTATGGAAGTGCATTAAATATTTCGATTAATCCTAATGATGGATACACATATCCGAGCACATTAACAAGCGTGACGATGGGGGGCTCGGCTTACGCCGGATATACGTATAATTCATCTACTGGTGCTTTCTCAATCGCATCTGTTACAGGCGCTGTTGTTATTAACGCAACATGTCCAAGCAGTAGTGCTACTGAGTACATTTTTGATTACGATTTAACACATTGCTCAATTACAAATGCTCCAGAAAGCATGTGGAGTGATGATATCGTTGAGCTCACAATCACACCTGATGATCACTATAAATTACCAGCTGAAGATGCTGACAAAGTTAGTGTAACTGGTGCTGTTGAATGGCACTATGATGAAGACGATGGAACAATTACTATCGATGGAGCGGATGATGACCTAACTGTTACTGTCGAATGTGTGGCAAAAGAAACATATGATGTCACTTTATCGCTTACCAATGTTACAAAATCATCAGGACCTTCCGGAACTGATGCGGTAGAAGAAGATGAAGAAGTTACCATTGTCTTTGCGGCGAGTACAAATTATGCTCTTCCATCAACAATTACTGTTACAATGGGTGGAAACACTTTGGTTGTTAATGATAATTATACTTGGACCAAGAATACTGGTACCCTTTACCTATTAGAGTTAACAGGTGACTTAACAGTTACAATTGTTGGTGAAGCCAAAGCTTTATCATCAATCTCTATTAGTTCAAATAGTGGCGATTACACATTAGGTGATACCTTTGTTATGCCCACTGTTACAGCTACATTCAATACTGGAAATGAAGATGTTACTTCTCAAGCTACGGCTTCAGGTAGTGGATTAGTAAATGGTGTTTTCACCACAACAGGTAATGGAAAAACAATCACTATTTCATATACTTATGGTAATGTGACAAGAACTGCGAGCTATACAGCGAATGTTACAGCAAAATCTACGCACTCTGCTAGATACGAGAAAGTTACATCAACACAAGGAATTGTTAGTGGTGGAAAATACTTAATTGTCAATGAGACTGCAACCGTTGCGTTTAACGGAACTGCCGATACCGCAAGTAACACCGTTTCATATACGGCTGATGGCTCTTACATTTCTACCGCTTCAGCTTTAACTCCGTGCGAAGTTACAATAACTTATGACAGTCAAAATTCTCGTTATTCTATTGTTAACTCTGCTGGAAAGTATATTGGTAGAACTTCATCTAGTAATGGTTTAGACCTTTCTACTAGCGCGATATACGACACAATTTCATTTGACAGCAACAACGTTGTTATTAGAGGCTTAAATGGAAGTACCGGCACATATTATCTAAGATACAATAATGGTGTCAGCGACAATCGTTTTAGATACTACAACAATACTCAACAAGCCATTCAGTTGTATAGATATGTTGCAGCTGTTGACAAAGATTTAAAATGGATTACTGCTGAAGTTAAATCGGGTACTTACTACCAAGGTAGTACTGTAACAGCTTCTAGTTTCACAGTTACTGCTCACTATGATGATGGATCAACATCAACACCTACAAGTGATATTACAGTTACCAATGGCTATTTAGCCAATATTGGTGCTAATAGTGTCACTTTAACTTATGGTGGTAAATCATGCGTTGTTTCTGTTACCGCAGTTGAACAAACGGCTACATTAACTGGATTATCTTGGGCTCAAGGTGAATTAACAATCATTGATGGTCAAGATATTGACTTCTCTGAATTAGGTACTATTACTGCTACATATGATGTTGGCCCATCGCAGACTAAAGCCATCGCTTCTTGTACTGTTTCAACCTTTACAAAATCTGGTGATGTATATACAAAAGTGTCTGATATTGATGATGGTGATGCAATCACGTCAACATCGCATGGTAAATACTTAGGTGTCACATATACTGAAAAAGCAGTAACCAAAGTTGCCTATTCTTCTGCTCCTATTTATGTTGTTGAAGAAATTGATGATGTCTACACTCAAGTTGAGACATGGACATACACCAATTTAGCAACATCATTGAATGATGGAGATAGAGTTGTTATGGTTGCCTCTGATTTTGCTTTTGAATTAACATCCGTTGATACAGATGCAAGTACAAACCATGGTGTTGGTAGCGAATACACAACCTCTGTTTCAGGGACATATGCACTTACTGTTGAACATGTTTCCGATAATGTATATGCTTTCAAAGATTCAAGTAATAAGTATTTAAGATGGTCAAGTGGAAACTCATTGACACTTAGTGCCGCTAATATTGATGTCAGTCAAGATAGCAATTCAACTTGGGCAGTTACATTTGATGGAACGGATGCGCAACTGGTGAATCAAGGTACACTTGATGAAGCAAGAACCCTTGCTTGGAATAATACTAGTAATAGTCAAAGGTTCGCTAATTACAAAAATTCAACTATTACAGGAGTATCGGGCGATAATTATTCTTATGTTTCATTCTATATTGGTGTTCAAAGTTATACGCCAACAGGTGATAGCATCGCTAACACCAACGCTGTTATCCAAAAGGCAGTTCTTGAATATGCAGCTCACTTTAACGATGTGATGGACTGTGTTAATTCTGGTTCAACAACAAATGTTTCTGGCAAATGGGATGATTTATCTGATGATTTCGATGCTGCATTAGCTGAATTTACTGGAGATGATTTGAACCATTTCAAAGCCTTATTTGCTAACGCATACGCTGTTGAAGGTGGAGATACACTTCAAGATATGTTAGCTAGATATAACTATATCTGTGCTAAATATAAACTTGATGATTTCTTAGCCGATATCGATAGACCACCTGTTCCTCAACAAACTAATCCAATCTTATCTATCTTTAAGGCTGATAGCGCGAATTTAGCAACAGTGATGATTGTTATTTCAATGATTACTGCTACTGCAATTGGTGGCTACTTCTTCTTAAAGAAAAGAAAAGAAGAAAGATAATAAAATTATTTATTAAGGATGACTAGGGAGGGTTGACCAACCTTCCTGGTTCTTCCTTTATGGGCTTTATATTTAGAGCCTATAAAAGAGGAAATATTCTTATATATAATTGCTTATAGATCGATTTATTTTTACAATAATAAAAAGAGGTTTTTAATATGAAGAATCCTAATGTTTCCGTTTTAAAGAAATATGTTTCCGCGCTTAATAAGAGTAAAAGAAAATATGTAACAGCGGATTATTTATCTCATATAGTGGGCGTTTATCCTGAAGTAATAGTGGAAAATTTATCTTATTTTGAACCAATGTTAATGATGGATCCAGAATATAACCTCTTAGATTTATTACCGGCGATAGAAGAATATATTTCTTCTAAAGAAGAAAAAAGAGCGCCTATTGATCCGAATTTAGTGGTTAATAAGAAGACCTTAGGAGAATATGCCTCTATTAATGATTTTATTTATCGTAAGATGTCTATTGGAGGTCTATTAGACCGCAACGCAGAACTAAGCGATAAGGACTTAAGAATATTAAAGAAGCTCATTAGCGAAGAACAAGCTAAACGTAAAGGCAAGAAATAGATTATTAATTCTTCACTCCCTTTATCACCAACGGTGTCACCTCGTAGTGAGTCTTGCAAACCGAAGGCGGGTGATGTACTATATGGTTAGTTGGGTGGTGCCCCTACATCTAGGGCACCTCTTTTTTTCTAATTAGACGAATCTAACTAGAATCCAAAGAACTAGTATCGCTAC
>CAMYVX010000015.1 GCA_947302535.1 uncultured Caryophanales bacterium | reverse complement strand
TGACATGGGGTATTGAGCTTTTTTGAACTGTCTACTTTTCGTTGACCAGTTCACTCTGGGGCGTTTTTTGTTAGTTTACAATAAAATACATTATTTTAATAAAAACCTTTCTCTAATCATTTAGTATTTGTTAAAATCCTAGTAATATGAAAACACACAATCAGTTTTTTCTTGAGATGATGTATATAGCGATATGGTTAGTATTTTCTTTTTCGCTTATGTTCGCTTTAATTGGTTTTTTAAATAAAGAACTGTGGGCTATTATTATGTTCTGCCTCTTCCTTTTTGGAGGTATTGCTTTAGTGATATATGTCATACTTTTGAAAAGAGCAATAAAAAACGAAAAAAATAAGGAGCATTAGCTCCTTTTCTTTTTGTTTAAAGTATTTTAAATTCTTTTTACAATTTCACTCATTTTTAGTGTCTTACAAATATTAGGAGGTAAATTCTATGTGAACTTACTTTCTAATAGTTTTTAGTTACTTTCCTTTTGCTTGTAAGAGAGCTTTAAAACTAGAAGGGATACTAGTCTCTAATGAGAAGGAAACTTCTCTTAGTGATGAAATTGGTACTAGTAGCGATACTAGTTCTTTGGATTCTAGTTAGATTCGTCTAATTAGAAAAAAAGAAGTGCCCTAGATGTAGGGGCACAACCAAAACACAATCATATATTACATCACCTACCTTCGGTTTACAAGACTCACTATGAGGTGACACCGTCGGTTAAAAAGGGGGGTGGACATACTGTTTAATTTCAAAAAAGTAACAAAATCAATGTTATTGATTAATGCGTGCTTTAAAATAAGAAAGGAGGTTTTGTCTTATGAGTGTCTTAAAAGTAGAGCATGTTAGTAAAGAGTTCACATTAACTCTTAAACAAAGACGTGAATCGCATAATGGCTTAAAGACCCTTGTGGCGGTCGATGATATTTCTTTTTCTTTAAAACCAGGCATTATTTATGGCCTGTTAGGCCCTAATGGAGCGGGCAAGACCACAACATTAAGAATGATCGCTTCTTTGATTAAACCAAAAAGAGGAAAAATACTATTAGATGATGTTGATATATATGATGATATATACACTTATCGTAAACGTATTGGTTTTTTGACTAGTGAATTAAAACTAGATGGTTTCTTTTCCCCATTCGACACTTTTACTTATATGGGAAAGTTGTATGGAATGAATGATGACGAGATTGACAAAAGAAGAAATGAATTATTTAAGTCATTTGGAATTGATAGATTTAAGGATGCAAAGATTAAAGATTTGTCTACAGGTATGAAACAAAAAGTTTCATTAGCGATATCTTTATGCCATGACCCCGATATTATCATTTTTGATGAACCAACGAATGGGCTTGATGTGGTCGCCGCTAGAGATGTTGAAGAATTTCTTATCAACATGAAAAAGGAAAATAAGATTATTCTTGTTTCAACACATATTTTCTCGCTAGTTGAGAAGTTATGCGATGAAGTCGGAATCATTGTTAAAGGAAAATTAATACTAGATACTTCAATGGAAGAAATCCATAAACATGGTGATTTAGAAAAAGTTTTCTTTGATTTATATGAGGGGGTAGAAAAATTATGAAAAACATCATAACTATCTTTCTTAAAGAAATGAAAAGAGTCTTCTCTGATCGAAGAATGGTTTTTGCTTTGTTCTTCCCGGGTATCATGATTTATGCCTTGTACACCATTATGGGTAACTTCATGAAAAATGATAACTTTAATGGCGCGGTTAAAAATACCACCTATCAGCTTGTTTATACTGATAATTATAATGATGAGAGCGAAGAAATTCCTGTCTTATTATCCTATCTAGATGTAACTCTAGAATTAGAAAATAAAGGTAATAAAATGGAATTAACCGAGATAAAAACAAACGAAGTTGATGATTATAAAACTCTAATAAAAGAACAAAAATATCATCTTTTAGTGGTTTTTAGCGATAATTTTGAAAAAGAAATCTATTCTGAAGTGGAAGAAAATAAAGCCAATGTCTCCTTATTTTATAATGGAGAATCTAATGCATCATCCACTCTTTATAGTTTAACCTCTTCAATTATAGGTTCTGCTTATAATAACTATACAGTTAATATCGAAAACAAAACTAAGGTTGAAGCAAATTTAGGTAATAAGGATAGTGGTATAGTTCAAGTCTTCTCACTCCTTTTACCGATGCTAACTATCTCTATTTTGTTTTCTTCTATCCTTTCCTTATGTCCAGAAGCAATTGCTGGAGAAAAAGAAAGAGGAACACTTTCTTGTTTATTGTTAACTCCTATAAGACGAAATGAATTTGTTCTAGGAAAGGTTTTATCATTAGCTCTATTGGCTCTAGCTAGTGGAACTGTTTCCTTTATCGGAACAATTATGGCCATTCCTAACTTATTAGGTGTGGATGCGATTCCTTTCGCTCCATTAGAGGTATTCTTACTCTTCTTTATCATTGTTTCGACATTGTTATTCTTTGTGTCTTTAGGAGTGGCTATTTCTTCTTTAGCTAAGACTGTTAAGGAAGCAACCTCCTATCTAGGACCGTTTATGATTGTCTTTATGGTGATATCTTTAGCCTCTAGAGCGTTTGGTAATACTCCACCGATTTGGACATCTTTTGTTCCTGTGCTTAATCTTACTGTTTCTATTAATTCTTTACTTAATGGAGGTAGCAATTTAGCTCTTCTATTAGGTCTTACAGTTGTTAGCAACATTGCTTATACAGCCTTATTTGTCTTTATCGTTACACGTTTGTTTAACAAAGAACGCATAATCTTAGCCTAGGTTTTCCTTCCCTCTTAGTGTATAATTTTTATAAATAAGGGTGGAAAATTTATGAGACGAACTGCGCTAAAATCTTTACTAATCCTATCTTCTTTATTTGTGATGGGATGTAGTGTTAAAACATCTAACAACAACAATAATAATTATTATCCAGGTGGTGGAGGCGGTGGAGGAGATATTGATACTCACACCTATGACACAAAATGGTCTTATGACTCCAACTCCCATTGGCATGCTTGTTTAGACAGTGGCTATACCAATCTGCGTGGAGATGAAGCCCCTCATAGATTTAGCGAAACCCTTGACGGTAATAACATTCATAGAACCTGTAAAGTTTGTAATTATACAGATACAGTTTCTGCAAATCCCATCCTCTCAAATCAAGATTTAAAGTTGATATTACCTGATGGTAACAGCCGTTCTTCTAACGGATACGTTATGAGAAGTAAGAGCGATATCATATATGTTGATTTAGCTGAGATATATAATACTATGTATTATTATTTCTTTGGTTTTAATAGTTCGTCCTTTCAATTAAATTGTCAACAAACCAGTAATAATGTTTATAAACTCACATGTAATATTGGATACATCAATGTTGATGTTGCCAACGACACTATGTATTTTAATGAACCACGATATATGCTTGTTGGCCAATACCGCACTGACAATGATGTCGCTTATTTAGCTACAGGCATTGAAACTAATTATGTAAGTTTTAATCTTAATAAAACCAAAGACTATGCCACTCCAAAGAGTGTGACATTTAATTTCGCTAATTATTTTATTGATTTAATTGGGTATAACAATCGCGTTTATATTCCAGTTTCTACATTTATCGATATTTTTGCTAATCCTAATGGCGTTCCTTTAGTTTTCAACGGGAAAAATCTTTATCTTGGCAGTTACTTTGGTAATTCAATGTTTGAAATTAATAACGATTATGAGAACCAATATTTCAATACTTCTCCTTGGTATAGACAAGCAAATAGAACCATCCAAATGGCGGACTTCAACTATTATGAACTCTGTTTTGCTTTAGATAACTACTACGGATTGAAGGATTTCCGTGGTATTTCCTCATTTGATTCTTATTTCCAAAGCAATAATTACAAAAAGAAATTACTCAGTAAAGAAGCAAAGACATATGAAGATTCCTTAGTGAGCTTTGTTGGCAATTGGCTTTATGATGGCCATGCTGGATTTACTAAATCAGACCCTGCGACAATTGGTACATCTTTTTCCAACACTCTTGCCGCTGGATACCGCAATAATGAGCGTTATCAAACTTTGATGAGCACTCAAAGTGAATTGATGGGTTATCGTAATAATGCTGGATATGGTGTGGGATTAAGAACATATCAAGATTTAGCGATAGTGGCGTTTGATCAATTCATGAAATACGCTTATGGAGACACCCAATATATCAATGTTGATGATTATTCATATTCATATTTGCACGATTATGGAACTGAACTCCTGTTTAGAAAAGCGTTTATAAATATAACGAGAAATTCCTCAATCAAATATATCTTATTTGATTTATCACTAAATGGTGGCGGTATGGTTGATGCCTTGCCGTGGTTATTTGCCTATATTAGTGACGACCCATTTATGACTTATAGAAATACATTAACTGGAGAGATTAGCGATAATCATTACCTAGTTGATTTAGATTATAACGGCACAAAAGGTGATACTTATAAGAACCGTTATAAATTCTATTTATTGACTTCTAACCTTTCCTTCTCATGTGGTAATGCATTCCCAACATTCTTCAAGCATGGAAATATGGGAAAAATCATTGGCGAAAAGAGTGGTGGAGGAGCTTGTGTTGTTTCTTCTATTGCCACAGCCTGTGGCGGACTCTTACGAATGTCCTCTGTTAATCAATTTGGTACATACACCAATGGAACATTCACACCAAATGAAAATGGTATTGCTGTTGATTATTCCTTACCAAGAAACAATTTTTACAACAATCAAGCATTAAGAAATGCAATTATATCTATCGGATAATCTAGAAATAGATTATTATATATAATAAATAGGAGGCTCATTTGCCATGAAAAAAAGATTCTATATTACTACGCCCATTTATTATCCAAGCGCTAAGCTTCACATTGGGCATGCTTATTGTACGGTCTTAACCGATATTTTTGCTCGTTATAAAAGATTAAGAGGATTTGAATGTTATTTCCTTACAGGCGCGGATGAACACGGACAAAAAATTGAAAAGAACGCCGCTCTTGCGGGAAAAACTCCTCAAGAATTCGTTGATGGAATTGTTGAAGGGTTTTATAAACTTTGGGATTTACTAAAAATCTCAAATAATGATTTCATTAGAACCACACAAACTCGTCACACTGAAGTAGTTCAAAAGATATTCTCTAAAATGCTAGAACAAGGAGATATTTATCTAAGTAAATATAAAGGATGGTATTGCACTCCTTGTGAATCTTTCTGGACCGATACTCAAGTGGGACCTGATCATATTTGTCCTGACTGTGGTCGCCCTGTTCAGGTCGCAGAAGAAGAAGCTTATTTCTTTAAGACACAAAATTATGTTGATTCTTTAATGAAATTTTATGATGAGAATCCAAAATTTCTCACCCCTGAATCTCGTAAAAACGAGATGATCAATACATTCATTAAACCAGGATTAGATGATTTATGTGTTTCTCGTACTTCTTTCTCTTGGGGCATTCCAATTTTAGAGAATCCAAAACATGTTATTTACGTTTGGCTTGATGCATTAACAAACTACATTACCGCTTTAGGGTATGGTAGTGGCAACGAATCATTATTCAAAAAGTTCTGGGAGGATGATGAAACAGAAATCATTCATATCCTAGGAGCAGATATTACTCGTTTCCACGCTATTTACTGGCCAATGTTTTTAGAGTCACTAGGCCTTAGAAAACCAGATAGAGAATTTGTTCATGGCTTACTTATGATGAAAGATAGCAAAATGTCTAAGTCTAAAGGTAATGTCGTTGACCCATTCCCATTAGTGGAAAAATATGGAGTAGATGCACTTAGATATTATTTAGCCCGCGAGGTTACTTTTGGTCAAGATGGTTCCTTTACCCCTGAATTATTCGTAGAAAGAATCAATATGGATTTAGCTAATTCCTTAGGCAATCTTTTAAATAGAACTGTCTCTATGATTAATAAATATTTTGGTGGCGAAATTCCTCAATATTTAGGAAAAAAGACCGCTTTTGATGGGGAGTTAGAGTCTTTAATTGATTTATCTATTAAGCGTTATGAATCATTTATGGATGACTTAAAAATCACCGAGGGTATTACTGCGGTTATGGATATCGTTGCTCGCGCTAATAAGTATATTGATGAAACAACACCTTGGGCTTTAGCTAAAGACGAGGATAAAAAAGAAGAGCTTGCAAGTGTGATGAATCATTTAGCAAGAGCCATCTTTGTTTCTGGTATGCTTTTAAAACCAGTCTTGGTTAATGCTTCTGACTTACTATTTGCTCAACTAGGTATCAATTTAGAAAAAGTTAGTTACGATGATATTTTTAACCCTTCATTTTTAGATAGAAAAGTAGTGAATAAAGGCGAACAATTGTTCCCACGTTTAGATAACGAAGTGGAAATTGCTTATATTGCTTCTTTAATGAACGGAAACAAATAATATAACCCTATCTAGGAAATTTTCTTTTAACACATTTAGTTTTTATGTGTTTATAATAAAATCAACGAAAGGAATTCTTTTTATGAAATTTTTTAACTTAGCGACTAGACTCGCAAGAGAAGTCTTTGCGTTAAAAAGATACAAAAAGATGAGCACAGTTCTTGCCGTTTTCCTTGGCATTTTCCTCGCTCCATTCTTCCTTGGATTCTTATTAAGCATTGGCTTACTTTATTTAACGTCCATCTTCTTCGCCATCGTTTCTGCACCATTAACTTATTTACATGGTGTTCTTAGAGAAGAAGGAGAAAGAGTCAAAACAGCTACCCAAGTGGTCGTTTATTTATTCTCATGGCCATTCATTTTCTTCTTATATATTTGGTACGCTGTCTTAACATTATGGATCTATATCTTCTACTTAGCATCCGTTACTAACGGATACATTGCTGCAGTTGGTGGATTACTCTTCCACATTGATCCATTATATGAAAACATTGAAAAGGACGTTGAAGGTGAACACTTCATGGTTAGACCTCTTGTCCAAGTTCTCGTTGGCGGTTTATTCCTCTTAATCACCATCATCTTAATCATTGTTGGTTTAGTCAGCGAAGATCCATTTGATTGGATGACACCAGCTTCTGCTTTATTCTCAGTCTATATGCTCTTCACTGTGATTTATGTGCCAATCGCCTTCAATCACAAGAAAGAAAAAGCCGCTCCTGCTAAAGCAGCTAGATAATTAAACTAGAATTTTAAAAAAGCCGGGTTATGAATTCTAATCCGGTTTTTTTGTTATTTTTATGTAGTTGGTATCAATATTTTTTAAAAATTAGGAATAAAAAATTTGACATTTTTATAGGCGTATGCATTAATATTAATAAATTTTTTGTTTTTAAAGGAGGTTGAAAACTATGAAAATGAAAAAAATGTTAGTCTTACTAGCTTCATTCTCAATGCTCGTCGCTTGTGGCGGTTCTAAAGTTGATCCTGCACCAGAGCCAGAACCAACACCTGAACCAGAACCAGGCCCAGAGCCAGGACCAGAACCAGGCCCAGTTTCCCCTTGGGGTACAGAGGCTGCTGCCCTTTTTGCAGAACATTTTGGTCGTGAACTCCCATACTTTGATTCCGAAGAACTTGGTTTGGGCGAATTAGATTTCACTTGGGATGAAGAATTAGACGTCCTTAAAGCCACTGGTGGAGAAATCGAAGATGTTGATCCATTATATGCTTTAGCTTCTAAACTTGAAGATATGGGATTCGTTGATCTCAACGCCGTTGAAGAAGAAGAACCTGCTGATGAACTTTCTCGTAGTTCTCGTCTTGAAGAGGAAGAAGCACCTGTTTGGCCAGCTGATGAAATCGCTGCCTATTTTGAAAACGCCACTGATGTCGTCCCTGAATTTGTTTACGAAGGCGTAACTGAATTTTATTTTGATGACAGCTATGACGGAGTAGTTTATATCGATATCTATCTACCAGAAGGTGAAGAACAAGCTGCAATTGATGCTTATTCTGAAATCTTATTAGAAGCTGGATGGTTTATCGGTAGCATTGATGATGATGAACCTACTTTCATCTCACCTAACTATCAATTACAAGTTTCACCATGGATTTGGCTTGATGGTTGTGTTGATTTAACTATTCAATATGCCCAACCACCTGTTTTTGACTATATGTTAAGAACTGAAACCGAAGAAGGACCACGTTTCTTCTTTGTTGAATTCTCTTCATTCATTGAATACTACGATGAAGTTTGGGAAGAAGATGTTGCTGAACTCGCTATTCCTGGCAACTTCACAATGTACATCTATGATTCATATTCATATGAATTCCCAGCAGATGCTATCGCTGAAGTTTATGCTGCATTCAATGCTGATTTAACTTTACCTGCTATCGAAGGCTCTTACTTCTATATGTATGAAGATCCATACAACGCTCTTTATGAGATGTTTGATATGCCAGAATACATGAACTGGACAGTTGAAGCTTACGAAATCGGCGGTGAAGATGTCGCTTTAGACTATCTTGATGCTCTTGAAGCTGATGGATGGGAAATGACTGATTTTATTGAAGATCAATTTTTCTTCGCTTATTCTCGTACAATCGCTCTTGAAGGCACAAGCTTCGAAGCCGAATTAACTCTTGAAGTCTACTATGACCCCGAAGCCGATTCCGCAGCTGCAGTCTTCTATCCATATACTGGTTTCCCAGCATATCTTGAATGGCCAGCAGAAGCTATCGCTGAACACTTAACTGGTGAAGATACTCTTCCTGTTCTTGAAGCATTTGCTTATGATTTCCAAGAAGGCACAGCTCCTCTTCCATGCCAAGTTTTAGCTTATGTTGGCGTTGGCGCTGAAGAAGAAGTTCTTGCTGATTATGTTGATACATTACTAGCTGCTGGTTATACCGAAGCCGGTGTTGATTCTTATGGTGATATGAACTATGCTTCACCAAACGAAGAATTCGTCGCTTGCCCATATCTCTATGATGAGGGTATTGTTGCTATCTATGTTGACAAAATGCCAGAACCAATGGGACCAGAAGAAGTCATCGCTGAACTCGCCGAATATGTTGGTCATGACATGGGTGAAATCGAAGAAGGCGTTTATGGTCTTTATGGAGCATACCAAGCTACTGAAAAATACACTGTTGAATTCTTCATGTCTTATGTTGATCAAGTCTTCTCCAATAAGTTACCAGAATTCACCAGAGGTGAAGAATGGGCTGAAACTGAAGAAGGTAGTGGCATCTACTCCACTTACTACTACAACTCCGCGTTAACAATCGTTGAATTCTATGTTTATGCTGATGTCGTCTATGTTGACCCATCAACAGGACAAATTGTTCCTGAAGGTACTGAAGGTGCAGTATCAGTCGATGTCATCGCTATTGAAGCTTACGCTTACACTGATCAAGAAAATCGATAGTCGCTGGTTATGTCCTTGTTGATGTAATAACATTAGTTGACTAATTGTTGAATATTTATATTCAAGAATAAGGACCTTTGGGTCCTTTTTCTTATAACTATGTTATATTCGCTAATAGTTTTTGTTATTTATGACAAATAATATTTGACATAGTGGTACATAAAAAGTAATATTGTTAAGACAATTTCAAATTGCTTGAAGTCCCCGGTAAAAGACAAAAAGTTAGTTTGAGAAGGAGGATTAAGTTATATGCAACGTCAAACTACAATTGCAAAAACAAACGAAATCCAAAGAAAATGGTATGTCATTGATGCCACAGACTTACCATTAGGGAGATTAGCCTCTAAAGTCGCACAAATTCTTATCGGTAAAGATAAGCCAATTTGGACTCCCAATGTCGATTGTGGCGATTATGTGATTATCATCAATGCCGAAAAAGTCGGCTTATCTGGTGATAAACTCCACAACAAGAAATATTACAATGTTTCTGGTTATGCTGGCGGTCTTCGTACAAGAACCGCTAAGGATATGGTAGAAAAATATCCTTGCGAAATGATTGAAAGAAGTGTTCATGGCATGGTGCCAAAGGGACGCTTAGGTCGTCAAATCGAAAAGAAATTATTTGTCTACAAAGGACCAGAACACAAACACGAAGCTCAAAAGCCAGTCGCTTTAGAGCTCAAATTCTAGGAGGGATAAATGATGAAAAAAGCTGATGTCCAATTCTATGGAACAGGTAGAAGAAAATCTTCTATCGCTCGTGTCTATGTCACTCCTGGTAAAGGTAAGATTCTTGTGAATGGCAGAGATGTTGATGAATATATGCCATATGCCACCCTTGTGATGGATTTAAAGCAACCATTAACTATCTCTGGTACCGAAGGTAAATACGACGTCCGCGCTGAAGTGCGTGGTGGCGGATTCACTGGCCAAGCTGGTGCAATTCGTCTTGGTATTGCTCGTGCTTTGTTAGAAGCTGGTGTTGATCGTTCTACTTTAAAAGGCGCTGGACTTGTCACTCGTGACGCTAGAGTCAAAGAAAGAAAGAAATACGGTCTTAAAGCTGCTAGAAGAGCGCCTCAATTCTCCAAACGTTAATCTTCTAGGAGATACCGAAAATCAAAGAAGGACTTGTTCCTTCTTTTTTTCTCATTTCATAGAAATGAAAAGATATTTATTATTGTTTAATAATTGTTTGCTTTTTAAAATGCACTAGTGTATATTAATAACGCTGTCAAAAGCAAGTGGGCCTGTAGCTCAGGTGGTTAGAGCGCACCCCTGATAAGGGTGAGGTCGCTGGTTCAAGTCCAATCAGGCCCACCAATTTGTTAACAACTACCTTAATTGAAGGTGTTGCTGAATAGATAGGGAAAAGTAATTGAAGCTTCTCCCCGTGAAATACGTCTTATCTCGGTGAAAACCGATTTTTTTATTGTTTTAATTACTGTTTCATATAAAATATCCATAGATATTTAATAAAGTTATCTAATAGGAGGAATAATTATGTCTAAAGCTGATGAAATCTTTGTAGCGAATATGAAAGATATTTTACAGAACGGTTTTTCTGATAAAGATTTACCAGTTCGTCCTCATTGGGAAGATGGTACACCCGCGCATACAATTAAGAAATTCTGTATTGTTAATCGCTATAATTTGCAAGAAGAATTACCAATCCTCACTATTAGAAGAACTGCTTTTAAATCTTGTATTGATGAACTTCTTTGGATTTGGCAAAAGAAGAGTAATAACATTCATGATTTGAATTCTCATATTTGGGACTCCTGGGCGGATGAGAATGGATCAATTGGAAAAGCTTATGGCTATCAATTAGCTAAGAAAGCGATTTATCCTGAGGGTGAATTTGACCAAGTGGACCGTGTTTTATTTGATTTAAAACATAATCCTCAATCCCGTCGCATCATGACCAATATTTATAATTTTGAAGATTTACATGAGATGAATTTATATCCTTGTGCTTATTCCATGACATTTAATGTCACTGGTGATACATTAAACGGTATCTTACATCAAAGAAGTAATGATATGTTAACGGCGAATAACTGGAACGTTTTACAGTACTCCATTCTTCTTATGATGTTTGCTCAAGTCTCTGGCTTAAAAGCAGGAACCCTTGTCCACGTTATCGCGGACGCGCATATTTATGATAGGCATGTTGATTTAGTGAAAAAGGTCATTGCTAAACCTCAACATAAAGCCCCAAAGCTTATTATGGATACATCGATTAAGAATTTTTATGACTTCACTGTGGATTCATTTAAGCTTGTAGATTATGAGTATGAAAAATTAGAAGAAAAGATTCCAGTAGCGATATGATTAGTTTGATTTTAAATTGCGATATTAATTGGGGAATTGGAAAAAGAAATGGTTTATTGTTCCATCTTCCTTTAGATATGGCTTTCTTTAAAGAAAAGACACTTAATCATCCTGTATTTATGGGAGAAAATACGCTTCTTTCTTTTCCTCATTCTAAACCACTTAAAAATAGAGTGAACGTTGTTTTATCACAAGATGAAACTCATAACTATGAAGGAGTGATTAATGTTCATTCATTTTCTAGCTTCTTGAACAAGATGAAAGAGATGGAACAAGAAGATGAAGTCTTTATTATTGGAGGAGCTTCTATTTACCGTCAGTGTTTGGAATACGCAGATAGAGTTTATTTAACTAAAGTTCTTCATGATGGAGGAGCGGAAGTCTTCTTTGTCAACTTAGATGAAAATAAAAACTTTGTTTTAAAAGAAGAAGGGGATGTTGTTGTAGATAACGGCTATAATATTCGCTTCACCTTATACGAAAATAAGAATAAGAAGATTATTTAATGAAACAAATATTTGAAATAAAAAGAAAAGAATTTAGTGTCATTGAACCTCTTGGAGAGCATTCTTTTAAAGTTGAAAGAAAAGGTAAAATCTATTTCTTAAAAGATTATTCTTTTAATCATGATGCTTTTATTCATTACATTAAAGCGGAGAATAAACTTAGAACCTCCGGAATTAAGATTCCTAAACTTTATCTATATGATAAGAATAAATATTTAGTAGTAACTGAATATATCGAAGGTCAATCTATATTAGAAATGCTGATGCAAGATGATTTGCCAGATATTGTTTTTGAACAAGTTTTCATTATGAATTTCTTAATGAAAAGAAACCATACCGCTATTAATTTTGATCCTGTTAATTTTATTGTGGGCCATGGAAAACTTATCTATATCGCTAGTGATTACCGCGAATTTGAAGAGAAATTTGCCTTTGAAAAAGGCCCAATCTTCTTATGGTTTTATGGACAAGACTTTGTCACCTATTTATCGAAGAACGGCTATCAAGTTGACCAGAAGCGTTTAAATAAAGAACCAGGTTATATAAATAAACAAGTTGCTTTAACAGTAGTGAAATATTATCGTTAAATTATGAAAGATTATATTGTCTTTTCTTTATCACAGAATCTAAAAAGTGCGAAACAAGTTGCTGATAAATTGAATGTTCCTTTAGGAAAGATTTCGCGTACTTATTTTCTTGATCAAGAAGTCATGATTAAAAGCGATAGCGATGTCAAAAATAAAGATGTCATCTTAATAGAATCCACAAGCAAAAAGGCCCAAGATAAATTATTCGAATTAATGCTTTTGCTTGATTCACTTTACCGTGGTGGTGCGAAAAGTATAACTTTGTTCATTCCTTATTTTGGCTATTCTCGACAAGAAAGAAGCTATAACAATGAGCCTGTTAGCTGTGAAGTTGTTGCGAAGATTATTGAAACCGCAACATACGACCAATTAATTACTTTTGATCTCCATCATCCTTTAATTAAAGAGTTCTTCAAAAAACCATTTAAGACGTATTTTGTTACTGATCTATTTAAAGATTATTATGAATCTTATTTTCATAAAAATAATATTAAAAAAGATGACGTCATTTTAGTGGCCCCTGATCATGGCGCTAACGATAGAGTGGAAGATTTAAGTAAGGCTTTAGGAGTTAAAAAAGTTATCCTCTCTAAAGTAAGACCTAGACCAAATGTTGCTGAGCATTTAGATGTTGATGCTTCTGTAGTGAAGAATAAAATATGCATCATTTTTGACGACATTATTGATACTGGTGGAACGATTGTTTCCGCAAGTAAGATGCTTTTAGAAAAAGGTGCAGTTTCAGTCATGGTGGGCGCAACTCACGGAGTTTTTTCTAATAATTCTAAAGACAAATTACTTCAAGCCCCGATTAAAGATATTGTCGTTACTAATAGCATTGAACAAGATGATGAAACAGGTATTAATGTTTTAAATATTACTCCACTTATTTTGAAACACATTTAACCTATAAAATAATACATTATTTTTTACATTGTAAAATACTAATTACTTAATGATATAATATAGCGGTATTTATGGACAAACCTCGAGTGCTCGTCTTCCTCTCCTCGTTCAATGGGGAAAAATATCTTGAAGAACAACTAGAAAGTATCTTCAAACAAAAAGATGTCGATGTTTTTGTTGTGGTCTCAGATGATGTTTCTGATGATGAGACTTCTAGTCTTTTAAAGAAATATGAGGAAGAAGGACGTTTATGCCTTCATGAAAATAAGAAGAATCAAGGATTCACTTATAACTTCCTTGACCTTATCTATTTGAACAAGTTTAAAGGTTATGATTATTATGCTTTATCTGACCAAGATGATTATTGGTTAGAAGATAAACTTATTAGGGCCATCAGAATGCTTCAAGATGAAGATAAGCATTTCTATTGTTCAAACTTAACCGTGGTGGATTCTGAACTTAAGAACCCTTCACCAATGAATAAATTCAAAATCAAGAAAAAGGATTATCACGCCTCTTACTTATTAGAGAATATTTGTACAGGCTGCACCGTAGTTTTTGATAATGCTTATATGGATCAGTTATATAAATATTATCCAAATAATATTTACCTTCATGACTATTGGCTCTTCTTAATCGCGGTCTTTACATCAAGTTATATTTATGACCAAGAAAGTAGAATTTTATATCGTCAGCACGGCAATAACATGATTGGTAGCGATAACGAGAATATGGCTTTCTATTTTAAAAAATTTAAAAATAGTAAGAAATTCCGTCATAACCTTTTCTCACAACTCTTGTTAGGCTATGGAAATGAGATGAGTAAAGAAGACGTAAAAGACATAAAATCTTTCCTTGCTTATAAAAAAAGACCAAGCCAGAGATTAAGAATTTTCTTCTCTCGTAGATATAAAACCAAGACTCATCCAAAACTTAGAAAAATTAAATTATTGTTAGGGAAATATTAATAAAAAATTTTATTAAATCCCTTGGCTTAAAGCTGAGGGATTTTTTGATGCATTCAATAAAATTTTATTGCAAAAATTTGCAATATGTTTCTTGCTTACACATGTGTTATAATGTGAGCGCATATGTGCGCTTTTTCGCACGGAGGTAAAAAAATGAGTGATAACGAAAAACAAAATGTGATTGTCTTGCAAGATGATCAAGACAAAAAAGTGAAAAAATGGACATTAGATAAATACGCGAAAGGTATTAAAAAAGGCAAATGGTGGGTCATTGGTAGCACCGTTCTTGTTGGTGTTGTTGGGGCTCTTGCTTTAGAACTCGGTTTAAATAGAAATCGTGAATATCTTTCCGCTCAATATGTTTATAATTTAGCCACTAAAGTTGGCGATGATAATGTGGAACGTTATCTTGATGGTCATGTCTTTGACGCAAACGCTGGTCTTAATATTAACGTCTTAAACGAGATTAAGAATAGTGATGAAGATTTTAAAAAGATTGATGTTGAAAAGATTGTTAAAGATGGCGATATCTCTATTACCAAAGAAGCTGTCTATGATAAAGACGAGAATGATAAAATCATCGCTTCTACAAAATCTATTTCTTATTCCATCAGTGCGAAGACTAGACATTTCCCAAGTAACGCGATTGGTCGTAAATTCGTTGAAAGAATTATTGAATATCCAAGGACTCTTTCTACAAATGCGATTAATAACTATGATGTCACTAACTACATCACATCTGGAACAAATGTTGAATATACAAAACAAGTTGCTGGTTTAGTGAAACAATATGCTGAAATCACTAAAGCCTATAAAGACTTAGGAGATAAATTTGGCTCCTCCGCTTTAGCTAAGAGTGATGGAGAAACTATCGCTCAAGTTTCTTCTGACTTTGTTAGTAAGTATGCTTCTGGTGCTGGAACCACTGTTGATGTTCTTTCTGGTAGCTTATATGCTTTGCATTACGTTAACTATACCGAAGGTAAAGAAGCAGAAAAGATTGAAGAATTACACCGTACCTCCAAATCATATGTTGAAGTTCTTGAAAGAAAAGAAGAAGAACTTGCTTATCAAAAAGATGTCTTAAAATCATTAACCGACATCACTAACATCAACTTCGAAGAAAAAGAAGATAAATTATTAGAAAAAGTCTTGGAAACCAATCTTTTAATTCAAGAATTAAGTGAAGATGTTTCTGGCTTAAAGAAAGAACTTAACCTTAATGGTTATTATTTAAAGAGTGGTGAATGGGAATTCGATAGCACTAAAGAAAGCACAATTAGTTGCTTAAGCGCAAAAGAAGAAAAATGGGTCAAGTGTTGTAAAGACTTCGCTAGCCAATTAGCGGATGTTACTAAAGACATCAAAAAAGACTTAACAACTGCGACAGATGCCTCCCGTTATATTTATTCTAACTGTCAAAATAATATTTCTATTCTCGGTAGTGGCACAGTGGATGTGAAAAATAACATTCCTTGGTTCGTTGGCGCGCTCGTGGGTGCTTTACTTGGATTCTGCATCTCTACATTCGTTTGTACAGCCTTAGTCATCTACAAGAAAGAGGATTAATATGTTTACATTTCATAAAACTGATATTGAAGGTGTCTATATTATAGAGCCTAAAGTCTTTGGAGACGAAAGAGGGTATTTCATGGAGACATATCGCGAGAGCGATTTCCGTGAAGCTGGACTTGATTATAAGTTTGTTCAAGACAATCAATCTCGTTCTCGTAAGGGCGTATTAAGAGGATTACATTATCAAAGAAATTTCCCACAGGCAAAGCTTGTTCGTGTTATTTCTGGTGTTGTCTTTGATGTCGCTGTTGATTTAAGAAAGAATAGTCCAACCTATGGTAAATGGGTAGGAGCAATCTTATCGAGTGAGAATAAGCATATGCTTATGATTCCTCGTGGATTCGCTCATGGATTTGTTGTTTTAAGTGATACAGCGGAATTTGTTTATAAATGTGATGAGATGTATCACCCAGAAGATGAAGGTGGAATTTTATGGAACGATCCTAATATTGGCATCGTTTGGCCTTATCAAGAAGATCCACTTTTAAGCGAAAAAGATAAGAAACATCCAACTTTAAAAGAAAGCAAGGTGGAATTCTAGTGAATAAACAAAGCAAAATTGTTGTTACTGGTTTTAAAGGTCAACTTGGTTTTGATTGTGTGAGACGCTTAAAAGAGCGTGGCTACAAAAATGTTTTAGGTATAGATATTCAAGATTTGGATATTACTGATGAGGCTGCGGTCAATGCTTTCTTTGATAAAGAAAAACCAGAAGTCTTGATGCATAATGCGGCTTGGACAGCGGTTGATAAAGCAGAAGAGAATCCTGAGTTAGTTTATAAAGTCAATGCTTTAGGCGTGAAATATCTTGCTGAAGCCTGTAAGAAACATGATAGCAAGATGGTCTATATCTCTACTGATTATGTCTTCTCTGGAGAAGGAGAAAGATTTTATGAAGTGGATGATGAAAAGAGCGGTTTATCTGTTTATGGAAAAACTAAAGGCCAAGGCGAAGACTTTGTAAAAGAATATTTAAGCAAATATTTTATTGTGAGAATTTCTTGGGTCTTTGGTTTAAATGGGAAGAACTTTGTGAAGACAATGCTCTCTTTAGCGGACCAAGGTGTTAAAGAAGTTAGCATAGTTAATGACCAAATTGGCTCTGTGACTTATACTTATGATCTAGCCGCTTTATTAATCGATATGATTGAAAGCGATAAGTATGGAACTTATCACGCGACTAACGAAGGTATTGAATCATGGGCGGAAGTAGCGTCTTATGTATTTAAAGCCGCTCATAAGGATGTAGTCGTTAAACCTATTAGTAGTGAAGAATTTATGAAACTTCACCCAGGTATCGCCAAACGTCCATTAAATAGCAGATTAAGCAAAAAATCTTTAGATTTAGCAGGTTTTTCGCGTTTACCAGATTGGAAAGATGCGATTAATAGATATTTAAAAGAATTGGAGAATTAATTTATGGCCAAATTTTTAGTGACTGGTGGAGCCGGTTTTATTGGAGGTAACTTCCTCCACATCATGGTGAATCGTTATCCAGAAGACGAATACGTTTGCATTGATGCTTTAACTTATGCTGGCAACATGGAAACACTTGAACCTATTATGAATAAACCTAATTTCAAGTTTGTTCATGAGAATATTTGTAATAGAGAAGCAGTCTTTGCTTTATTTGAAAAAGAACATTTTGATTACGTTATTAACTTTGCCGCAGAAAGCCATGTTGATAGAAGTATTGAAAATCCTGAAATTTTCTTAAGAACCAATATCTTAGGTACTCAAGTCTTAATGGATGCTTGCCGTAAGTATGGCATTAAAAGATACCATCAAGTTTCTACTGATGAAGTTTATGGAGATCTTCCTTTAGATAGACCAGATTTATTCTTCCATGAAGATACTCCTATTCATACTTCTTCCCCTTATAGTGCTTCTAAAGCTAGTGCGGACCTTCTCGTTTTGGCGTATCACCGCACTTTCCATTTACCTGTGACTATTTCTCGTTGCTCAAATAACTACGGGCCATATCATTTTCCAGAAAAATTAATTCCATTAATGATTCAAAAGGCTCTTAGAGATGAACCTTTACCAGTTTATGGTAATGGCGAGAACGTTAGAGACTGGCTTTATGTCGGAGACCACTGTAACGCGATTGATTTAGTCGTAAGAAAAGGTAGAGATGGCGAAGTCTATAACATCGGTGGACATAACGAAAGAACTAATTTACAAGTAGTGAAGACTATTCTTAAAGCTTTAGGAAAGCCTGAAACTCTTATTACATATGTGAAAGACCGTCCAGGTCATGATTTAAGATATGCGATTGATCCTACTAAGATTGAAACAGAATTAGGATGGAAACCTGAACATAATTTTGATACTGGTATTCAAGAAACCATCAAATGGAACTTAGCTAATCAAAAATGGCTCAAGAATGTTGAAAGTGGTGAATATCAAAAGTGGATGGACAAGAATTATTCTTCTCGTAAATAATTATGAACATTGCCATACAAAGAAGGGACAACTTAATCCGTAACCGCATTTTCTTAAATCCTTTCTTTTGGTTTGCTCTTGTATGGTCATTTGTTTTAATTATCCACACATTCCATTTTTCAAAAGCCTATCCCGAAACCAGCGATAAGATGAGAATATTCTTATTCGCGATCATTGGTTTATCGATAGTGTGTGCGATTTTCTTTCAAAAATTAATTTTAAAAAAATTAAAAAGAGTTAATATTGCTCCTAAGCCATATTGGGCTTTAATTATTGTCCCTTATTTAATATTAGCTTTTGAATGCATTTATTCTAAAAGCGTACCTTTATTGAGCGCTTTGACGCATCAAACTACTTATCTAGATTTTGGCGTTCCTATCATTTCTGGATTCATGTATTCATTTTGTATCTTTGTTTCTATTTTATGTTCAATACAATTTGTTTACGTGGATCGTCATAAGTGGATTAATTTCTTAGCCTTACTTCTTTCCTATGGAAGATTTGTGATTGTTTATTCTCGTGGTGGTTTAGTTTTGTGTGTCTTTATTACTGCGATCATTTTCTTCTCTAAGAAACGATTAAAACTTAAACATTACCTTTTGATGGTAATTCTTATTATTCTTTTCTCTTTAGGATTCAATATCCTTGGTAATATCCGTATGGGATATGGGCCTTTTGATTCTTCATATTTAATGGAAGTAGCACAATTTGATAAAAAATACGCTGGATTAAGCAATTTTTCTTGGATTCTTACTTATGTAGACACTCCTTTAGGAAATCTTCTTTATAACGAAAGATATATCCACTTGGTAAAAGATAGTAACGGACTTATTTCTCAACTTATCCCTAGTGTTATTTCGGAAATTATCTTCCCTAAATATGATCCTGATTTATATTTAGCTATTCCAAATTTGACAGTCTCATCCATGTTTGCTGGAGGCTTTAAGTATTTTGGTTATATGGGTATGTTTATCATCTTTATTGAGACGGCGGCGATTATCTTCATTGCTTGCGCTTTATGCAAAGGTAATTCCTTCGCCTTATTTGGTAGTGCTGCTCTCTGTTCAGTCTTATATGCGACCTCATTCTTTGATAACATGTTCTATGTTTCAGGCAACTCTTTTGCTCTTATTTATTTAATTATTCTTTCTCTAGTATTAGGGCGTCATAAATATGATAAACTTAAATATGAGATTAAAAATGTTTTTTTAATAGCGGGTAATGTATGAACGAAAATAGATTGATTGAAGTCGATGTTGTTTGTCCGGTTTATAAGGACTCCCATACACTAGAAGCCCTAGTGCAATCTTTTCAAACACAAGAAGGCGTAAAAATTAATTGTGTCGTTTTCCCTATCACTTTATCGCACACTGAAGAAGATGATATTATCCGTGATATTGTAAAAAGATATAACATCATCTCTTTTGAAATGGAAAGAGAGAATTTTTCCCATTCTTTAACTAGACAAAAGGCGATTATAGAATATTGCTCTTCTAAGATTGTGATTCTTCTTTCTCAAGACGTGAAATTAGAAAATAGAGAAGTTTTCTTTAACTTAGTTAAAGATATTGATAGTGGTGAAACTGTTTATAATTATGCACGCCAGATTTGTAAAAACCATTCTATAGAAAAATATGTTAGAAAAAAGAACTATCCAAAGAATAGTTATTTTGTCGAGAAAAAAGATATCGATAAAATGAAATTCATGGCCTTTTTCTCAAGCGATGCTTGCTCCGCTTTAAATCGCGATGTATTTATTAAACTTGATGGTTATCAAGGTTATGACATCATGATGAGTGAAGATGCTTTATATAGCAAAATCATTTTAGAAAATGGCTATAAGAAAAAATACTGCGCTGATGCGATAGTTGAACATTCTCATAAATTCACTTTAAAGCAACTATATCGTCGTTATTACGATATCGGTGTTTTCCAATCCCAAGTGAAGATGTTCGGAGAAGTGAAAATGGAAGGAGCAGGCTTTAAATTGGCTCTTTACGTTTTAAAAGAGGCTCTCATTCACTTTGATATTTTGGTATTATTGAGATGGCTACCAGATATGGCATCACGCTTTTTCGGAATTAAAAAAGGTAAGAAAGTAGGTCTTAAACAAAAATGAAAGGCATTATTTTAGCGGGTGGATCAGGTTCTAGACTTTATCCCCTCACATTAGTTACATCCAAACAATTATTACCCATTTATGATAAACCGATGATTTATTATCCTTTGAGCACCCTTATGCTCGCGGGCATTAAAGACATTCTTATTATCTCTACTCCAGTGGATACTCCTAGATTTAAAGATTTATTAGGTGATGGTTCCTCCTTTGGAGTTAATCTATCTTATGCTGTACAAGAAGCTCCTAACGGACTGGCTGAAGCTTTCTTAATTGGTAAAGACTTTATTGGAGATGATGCCGTCTGTTTAGTCTTAGGAGATAACATCTTCTATGGTAATGGCTTTAAGAAAGCTTTGAGAGAAGCTTCTCATAATGCCGAAAACGGATATTCCACAATATTTGGTTATTATGTTAATGATCCAGAAAGATTTGGTGTTGTCACTTTTGGTAAAGATAACAAAGTTGTCTCTATTAAAGAAAAACCAAAACAACCAAAATCTAATTATGCAGTCGTGGGATTATATTTTTATCCTAAGGGTGTTTCTAAAGTTACAGAAACTATTAAACCTAGTAAACGTGGTGAATTAGAAATTACTTCACTTAATAACATCTATCTAAGAAAGAAGAAATTAGGTGTTGTCTTATTTGGACGTGGCTTTACTTGGCTTGATACTGGAACTCATGAATCTCTTGCTGATGCGACTAACTTCGTCAAGAGTATTGAAGACCATCAAGGCTTAAAAGTCTCTTGTATTGAAGAGATTGCTTACCGTAATGGTTGGATTAGTAAAGAACAACTCATTGAACGCGGAACAAAGATGCAATCTAATGGTTATGGACAGCATCTATTAAACGTTGCTAACGGAAAGGTTATTTAGTAGATTAGGCCACTTCGGTGGTCTTTCTTTTATAAAATAAAAGCCAGTATGAACTGGCCTTCATTTGTTTAATGAAGATTTATTTTGCTTTGCCTTGGTTAGCAACAGCTTCCATTTGTTTTCTTAATTCTTCTTCATCCATTAAATAGTAGTGTTTAATGGCTTTCATATTATCATCGAATTCGTAAACTAGTGGGACGCCTGTAGGGATGTTAACTCCAACGATTTCTTCATCTTTCATGTTGTCAAAATATTTGACTAAAGCACGAAGTGAATTGCCGTGGGCAACGATTAAGACGCGTTTACCAGCTTCCATTTCTGGTTTAATAACTTCTTCAAAATATGGAACCGCTCTTTTGACTGTTAATTCTAAAGATTCGTTTAGTGGCAAATCTTTCGGATCAACATCTCTAAATTGGGCTTGTAAAGCAGGGTTACGTGGATCATCTTTTTCTAAAGCTGGTGGTGGGCAATCGTAGGAACGACGCCAAATCTTCACTTGCTCTTCACCATATTTAGCAGCGGTTTCCGCTTTGTTTAAACCTTGAAGAGCGCCATAATGACGTTCGTTAAGTCTCCAAGACTTATAAACTGGTAACCATTCTCTATCTAATTCAAATAAGACGTTGTTCATGGTGTGAATAGCTCTTTTTAACAAAGAGGTATGAACGATATCGAAGTCATATCCTTTTTCTTTTAAGACTTTACCAGCGCGATGAGCTTCTTCAACGCCTTTTTCACTAAGTTCAACATCGGTCCATCCAGTGAATAAATTGAGCTTATTCCATTCGGATTCGCCATGTCTAATTAATACTAACTTATGCATGTATATTACCTCACTTATGTTTCAATTATACTATCATTATTTTTCTTTTTAAAAGGCAACTAATCGATTTTTCCAATCTTTCTTTATTAAAAGAATGATTTGGTTTACAATTTAAGTTAGGAAAAGAGGTAATTATTATGCCAAATGAATTAGATGAATTTGATCAAAGCACGGTCCTTAAAGAAGGTCACGATGTTCACGTCATTAACAAATCAATTACAGTTACTGTGGACTGGAGAAGCACAGTTTTCCAAATTATGCTTTGGGTTTTAGGTATTTTGCCTGGTGTTATCTTCTGGATTATGAAGATTAGAGCAAAAGCGTATTTACAAAGGGTGCAACAAAAACTCCAACACGATGCTTCCACAATTGACAACTATCAACAAAATAGAGTTCTCATTTTGCAAAACACTGCAAAATTATTAGATAAATCTATTCAATTAGATAAGGATGTCTTTGCGGATATTGCTCGTTTACGTTCTGGAAATATTAGCGATACTGATCGTAACGAAATTCAAGCTAACTTAGATACAGTTCAAAGACAAATCAATGTGGCTGTTGAAGCTTATCCAGACTTAAAGGCTCATAACGAACTTCAAGAAGCGATGAGACAAAACAATTACTTACAACAAGAAATTACCGCTGCTAGAGAAGTCTATAATGACACAGTTATGCAGTGGAACGCTGATATCTTCTCTTGGCCAACTAAGATGATTGTGGCGGCTAAACAAAAATATAGCACTAGAATTCCTTTCGTGGCTTCTCAAGAGATGAAAGAGAAATCTGAATCAGTTTTCTTCTAAAACAAACAAATAATTAAGCCAGATTATATTCTGGCTTTTTTGACAAAATAAGGAGCTTTTTATGGCAAAATTAAAGATTAATATGCTTTCCGCTGCCACCACAGTGGATGGACAAGGCGTTGGTTCTGCTTATATTGAACAAGTTAAGTTAGTTAAAGAATGTAGCGATATTTTTGAAGTTGCAGAGAATAGTGGTTCTGGTAAATTTCATATTTACCATATGCACACAGTCAATCCTAAATACCGTATTCGCTTTAACAAGAAGCACGTCAACGTGACTTATGTTCACTTTATTCCATCAACACTTGATGGTTCTTTAAAAATGCCAAAACTCATTTTCAAAATCTTTAAGAAATATGTTATTAAGACATATCGTAAAGCTGATGAAATTGTTGTTGTTAACCCATCTTTTATTCCCCCTCTAGTGGAATTAGGAATTAAAAAAGAAAATATAACTTATATTCCTAATTTCGTTGATCATGAAACATTCCACAAAATTAATGAAGAAGAAAGAAACGCTTTAAGAGACAAATATAATATCCCTCATGACAAATTTGTGGTCATGGGTTGTGGACAAGTCCAAACAAGAAAAGGTGTTGTTGATTTCATCGAAGTCGCAAAGAGAAATCCTGATAAATGTTTTGTCTGGGCAGGAGGTTTTTCCTTTGGAAAAATGACTGATGGATATAAGCAACTTAAGGCGATTATGGATAATCCACCCGAAAATGTTAAATTCCTCGGTATTATTCCGCGTACTGAAATGAATGGAATCTTTAATTTATCAGATGTCTTATTTATGCCTTCTTTATCAGAATTATTCCCAATGGCTATTCTTGAGGCTGTAAACTCATTTAAGCCAGTCTTATTAAGAGATCTGGATCTTTATGAAGAGATTCTCTTCAAGGACAAGGACTGCTATGCGATCGGCAAGAATGTCGATGAATTTGATGAACAAGTGAATAAACTCGCTAATGATAAAGATTACTATGAACACTATTCTCAAGGTAGCAAAGTCATCTCTGACTTCTATAGTAAAGAACATGTTAAATCCATCTGGAGAGAATACTATCCACGCATTTACCAAAAATGGGCGGCTAGCAAGAAAAAGAAATTAAAGATGGAAAAGAAAAAATATAAGGCTCAATAAAGATTAACACTTGGAAATTTTATCCAAGTGTTTTTATAATACATCTAGTTAAATCTAGCAAACGGAATAAAAGAAGAAAAATAGTGGTTTTTAAGTTAAAAACACAATGATTTCCACTTATTTTGTCATTTCCAATTATGTTTTAAATTGTTCTTTGTATCCTACATTTATTCATCTTAAAAGATGGACTTGTTTTTTGATTTTTTTCATATCAATGTTTTTAGTTCATTGATATGTTATAATCTTTTCGATATGGCAGAAAATAATAACAACAGCATAGTTATTAATAGTAACGAATCAAACCAAGAAGCACCTAAAAAGAAAAAGAAAAGCATCAAGGGAATCATCAACATTGTCCTTGTTATCTCTTTAACAATCTTGGCGTTAGTTTTAACTATATCTGATAACGGCGAAGAGATTATTGATAATCTTTTAAACTGCGATTATCGTTTCTTATTAGTTTCTCTAGCTGTTTTACTTGGCGCTTTGTTTATTAGAGCTTTTATCATTTTCTGTTTTGCTCGATTATATACGAGAAGATACCATATTCACCAAGCTTTAGCTGTTGATTTTATTGGTACATTCTATAACGCTGTTACTCCTGGTGCTTCAGGTGGGCAAGTGATGCAAGCTTATACCTTGAAAAAACAAGGTATACCTATTTCATCTGCAGTTTCTATGCTGGCGATGAACTCTATTATTTTCCAACTTGTTTTAATTGTTTACGGTATCTTAGCCTTCGCTTTAAAAAACGATATGATTATGGCTATTGGTAGCGCTCACTTAGGACAAATTGGTAGCTGGGATATTGAAATTCCTATTTGGGTTTTAACAATTATAGGCTTCTTACTCAACGTTAGTGTTATTCTTTTAGTTCTTTTAATGGGCTATTGGAAGAAGTTTCATCAATTCATTATGGGACCTATTATTTCGCTTCTAGCGAAAATGCATGTTGTTAGAAAGCCTGATAAAACAAGAGAAAATCTTCGTGTTCAAGTGGAAAACTTTAAAGTGGAAATGAGAAGATTATTCTCCAACATTCCTTTCACTTTATTAATTACAGTTCTCCACATTGTTTATTTCTCTACACGTTATTCCATACCATATTTCGTTGGTATGTCTTTGGGTAATCAAAGCACAATTGCCTCCTTCTGGGATTGTATTCTTTTATCCAATTATCATCAGATGATAACTGGTATTATTCCTATCCCAGGATCCGCTGGTGTATCGGAATTAGTTTTCCGTTTATTATTCGTTAATAAAACCGCTACAGTAAGTAACAGTTTCTTCTATATTGATATGGCCTCCATGAATCCTGAATTATTAAGGGATATGAGAGACGCTATTTCCGATTCTTTAAAGGATGATCCCGAGAAATACAAAGTGTACTTTGATTATTTTGGCTATACTGTTGATGATATCCGAGGGACGAGGCTGACGGAAGTGGCACGACTGGCTTTAAATACCGAGCATAGCGCAGCTATGGCGAACTCGGCTCTATTGATGTGGCGATCTATGACGTTTATTATACCGGTCTTTATATCTGGACTGGTGGCGGCTTTCTATCACGGCTCTCCCAGAAAAGACGAAGATTTACGCGATATCCCCAATCGTCAAACCTTTATCAATTTGCAACGTGATACCTACGTAGCCAGAAAAGAAGACTTAGACACGATGATTCAAACTACACGTTTAACACGCGAAGAGATTTTAAAACGTCTTAAGAACATCGGCCAAATTGGCAAGAACCGTAAAAAGAGATCACAAGAACATAAAAAGAACGAGAAAGAACGTTATAATCGCGATAGTTTTGATGATTTCAATATCGATGATAATGACGATAATGATGAACCTTACTGATGAACATAGCGTTATTTACTGATACATATCCTCCATTTATTAATGGAGTTTCGACTTCTTGCTACAACTTGACCCAGACATTAAGAGAACATGGTCATCAAGTTTTAGTGGTGACTCCACGTAGTTCTAAAGGCAAGTTTGAAGTTAAAGATGGAATTGTTTATGTTCCTGGTTTTGAGATGAAGAAACTTTATGGATATCGCTTAACGAAAATTTATTCAAATAAATTGATGAAGATTGTTAAAGCCTTTAAACCTGATGTTATCCATAATCAGACTGATTCCACAATCGGACAATGTTCTAAGATAATCGCTCACTCTTTAAAGGTGCCCATTATTTATACATACCATACGGCTTATGAAGACTATACATATTATGTAACCCATGGATTCTTAGATCGTATTGCTAAAAAAACAATCCGTTATTATTCTCAAGTTGTGGCTAATCGTTCAACTGAATTTATTACTCCTAGTGTGAAGACTAAAGAATATATGCGTTACGCTGGAAGCGATATCTATGTGAACATTATTCCTACCGGCATTGATTTTTCTATCTTCGCTGATGATAAGGTTGATGTAGAAAGAAGCGAAAAATTCAAAAAAGAGCACGGAATCGGACCAAAAACGAAGACATTTTTGATTTTAGGTCGTATTGCTAAAGAAAAATCCATGGATGTTTCTATTAAGGGATTTGCTAAATACCATGAGACTTATCCTGAAGAAGATATCAAGATGATTGTTGTGGGTAATGGGCCACAAAAACCAGAATTAGAGCAATTAGTAAAAACATTGAAAATTGATCATTTGGTTGACTTTATTGGACCTGTTCCTGCTGCTGAAGTTCCTTTCTATTACCATTTAGCGGACATTTATACATCTGCCTCTGTTACAGAAACTCAAGGTTTAACATTCATGGAAGCTATGTCTTCTGGGGCGATTGTTCTAGCTAGATATGATACCAACTTATCAGGCACCATTATCGATAATGATACTGGCTTCTTCTTTACGGGTGAACAAGAGTTTGTTAGCAAGGCTAAACGCATTTTTTCTTTAAGCAAAGAAGAATTAAACGTTATTAAAAATAACGCCTATAACATAGTTGATATCTATTCAATTGAAAGATTCTATAACAACATTATGGAGGTTTATTATCGTGCCCTTAAAAAGTACTGGTAATATAATCAGCCGTATAAAATATAACAAGAAAAATGTGTCTTTATTTTTTAATAAAGATAAGGTGAATATTTCCTTTGATGCTTATTCTTTAAATTATCTTTATGTTGGAAAGATTCTCTCCCGTAAAGAAATACATGAATTAATTGATTTCTCAGCAACTGATGAAGCCCTTAAAAAAGCGATGTCTTTACTAAAAAGAGGACATTATAGCGAATTTAAGATGAGAGAAAAGTTAAAAGAAAAAGAATACGATAGTAAAACTATTAATACTGTCATCAAATTCTTAAAGAACAGCGATTTGATTAACGATGAGATGCTTGCAAACGATTACTTGGAATATTATAACGAGAAGAATTTTGGCAAACTTCGCATCATTTATGAATTGCAAAATAAAGGGATATTTGATGTCACTATTAATAAACTCAAATTTCCTGAAACTTTAGAAAAAGAAAAAGCATTAAATCAATTAGAGATTTTAAATAAGAAGTATGCTTCCTTTTCTTGTAATAAGAAAAAAGAAAAAATATATTCCTCTTTAGTGGGCTTAGGCTTTGAAAGTAGCATTGTAACTTACGCTATTAACAAGATAAAAGCCAAAGACGAAAGAAAAGAGAATGATAATTTAGCTAGAGACTATAATTTATTATATTCTCGTTTATCTCGCCGCTACGAAGATGAAGAACTGAAAGAAAAGCTTTTTAAAGCTTTAAGGAATAAAGGATACCGCTACAAGGATATCCAACAGAAGATGGAGGACAAATTTATATGAAATTAGTCAAAGAATTTGCTGATGGTGATCGCATTGTTAATCAACTCTTAGTGGTTTCTTGTAATAGAGGAGTAACTAATGCAGGCTTACAATATTTGAATATGGAACTCCGTGATGCTTCTGGTTCAATTGGAGCGAAGAAATGGGAAATCACACCAGAAGATATTGAATTACTTGTTCCAGGAAATATTTTAGAATTCACGGGTGACATTCTCCTATTTAAAGATAATCTTCAACTCAAAGTCCTTTCTGTTAGAAAAGTCGAAGCGGAAGAAATTGATGTTTTACGTTTTGTAAAGAATTCTCCCATTCCTCAAGAAGAATTGATCCAGAAACTTAATTCATATATTAATGAAATTAAGGATGATGAATATCGTAAAATTATTGATTATTTTATTAACAAATTTAAAGATCGTTTTTATGTCTATCCCGCTGGTGTTGCCGTTCATCATGAATATTTCGCTGGTTTACTTGTCCATGTCACAAGTATGTTAGAAATTGCTAAAGGTATAATTCCTATTTATGAAGATATTGATAAAGAACTTCTTTATACAGGAATTATCCTTCATGATTTTGGTAAATTAATTGAATTAGAAGGGCCAATTGTTTATCACTATACAGTTGAAGGAAAACTCATTGGCCATATCTCTATTATGATGGGTCAACTAGAACTTGCTTTTGAAAAACTACATATTGAAGGGGAGAAGGCACTCCTTATTAAACATATGGTTCTTTCTCACCACGGACAATTAGAATATGGTTCTCCAGTTCTACCAATGACAAAAGAGGCGCTCCTGCTCTCGTTTATTGATAATTTGGATAGTAAGATGGTTTTATCCTTAAAAGCCCTAGAAACTGTCAAAGAAGGCGAATTCAGCCAAAAGATATTCCATCTTGATAATCGCTCATTATATAAACAACATAAATAAAATTTATAAGGATAAAAAAACTATCTTGGGGATTTCGCCTCAAGATAGTTTTTATTTACTTAGATATTGTTTTTAATTGTGCTAGCAATACTTGGCAAGTTAAGTTCTTCAGTATTCACGTTTTTAAATTCGATGACTTTTTCTTCACCGCTATAGCGAGGAATAACATGGACATGGAAGTGCATCACTGTTTGTCCAGCGGATTCATAACAGTTAGTTAAGATATTAACGCCCGATGCCCCTAAGAACTTAATTGATACTTGTCCAATTCTTTGAGCGACATCCATAACTTTATGCATCTCTTCATGTGGAACGCTTAAGAAGTTATCATAATGCTTTTTACTTACAACAAGAGCGTGGCCTTTAGATAATTGGGAGATATCTAAGAAGGCTAATACATCATCGTCTTCATAGATTTTATGACAAGGAATTTCTCCATTGATAATTTTACAAAATACGTCGTCATGTTTCATAAACATATACCTCTTATTAATATATAAATATTATAGCAATAAAAAGAGGCTCGTGTTGAACTGGTCAACGAAAAGTAGACAGTTCAAAAAAGCTCAATACCCCATGTCAG
>CAMYVX010000014.1 GCA_947302535.1 uncultured Caryophanales bacterium | reverse complement strand
TGTAACAGAAACACTATCAGAGGCCTGTTGATATGGTTTTCTTTGCACTTGAACAACTAAAGTTGTTTGTAATTCAGAATAAGTGATATTGAATTCTTTATTTGTTAAAGAGCCACCACTAGCAGCGTCTTCGTAAGTAAATTGGTAATCAGGGAATGTAACAAAGTCTGTCACATCATCTTCTAAGTTGGTGGTAACTTGGATATCATCTTTTGTAATTGTTTCACCAACATAGAATGTTTTAGCGTTCTTTAAGGTCGCAGTAATAGATGTTGGTACTGCAGGATTCACTTGAATTTTGTATTCTGCACTCTCTGTTAAATATGTAACTATAACAGTCTTTTGACCAGCAGTAGACATATCAGGAGAACTAACGTTATCAGGAACAACCACTTCTTCAGATTCATCGCTATAATGAGCGGTAACGATTAAATCTTCATAAGTGAATTCTTCGCCAACAGTGTAAACTGTTTTGGCTTCGCTAGTATCTAACGTAATACTAGAAAGAGTTGGTCCACTAGGAACAGAATAAGTTGCAGTCCAGGAAACTGACTTAACGCCCCAGTTACCTCCTCCTTTTGTTACATAAGTAATTTTAATACCAGTACATCCAGATAAATTATTAGACAAGGTAAAAACGGTATCATCTTCAGAAGTTGTAACAACACTTGCCCCTGTTTGTGTATCATTAGCCAAAACATTACCACCTCCATCTAATGCTTCAACCTTATATGAATTAGCAGCAGTTGGAGTACCATTGATTTTTCCTTTAATTGTGACTATCAAGTCAGTCATATATGTACTAGCATCACCAGAGAAGATGTCTGTTTTATAAACATTATCACCACCAGTATCAAATTTAACAGATCCATCTGCATATGCAGATCCTGTTCCAGAATGAGTCCAACCGTCTAATTTGCCGCTACCCGCAGTTACACTTCCGTCTACCGTTTGTTCAGAAGGAGATGAACCCGTCACAGTAATATGATAAGTGGTTTCTTTACTGCCATAAGAAACAATAACTGTTTGTTCTCCAGCACTGCTTAAGTTATAGCCAGAGAAAGTCGATGAATCTGTTACATCTTGAGTACTGCTATCGGAGAAATGGGCAGTAACAGTGCCACCAAAGACAAATGAATCACCAACTGAGAATTCTGTTGTCTGTCCGCTAACAGAAATAGAGGACAAGGCTTTAACAGTGACATTACATGTCGCAGTATATCCGCCATCACTTGTTGTGACAGTGATTGTGGTGTTACCAGCAGATTTAGCAGAAACAACGCCATCAGAAACAGTGGCAACACTTGTGTTGCTACTAGTCCATGTAACAGCTTTGTTTGTGGCGTTACTAGGAGCAACGGTAGCTACTAATGCTTCACTACCGCCCGCAGCAATTGTGGTGCTGGCTTTATTTAAACTAACTCCAGTAACACTTACAGTAGAACCGCCGGAATTATATCCATTAATTGTGTCAGTGCTAGGAGTGGCATAGCCAGTAGGAGTTGTATCGTTAGAAATGTAAGTACTGCCATTATAATTGACAGAACCCCAAATAAAGTCTGCCCATTCAGGGAAGTCAATAAATGGATTTCTATTGTTTGTGAAGTTTGTGTATAACAAATTATTTCTATGAATCTCGTATTCATCAACTGGATCAGCATGATGCCAGGCTAATAAATCGGTCATAATACCCATCTTACCTGTTTTTGAAGTTGTGGATGAATATCCAGAACTTGCCCAATCAGATAAGCTTTGGGTTAAAGCAAGGTTTGGGTTATTAGAATCAATACCGTCGCTATCACTACCAGAGAGGTAATTATAACGAGCAACCATATAGAAAATTGCTCTAGCAATATCGCCCTTATCACAGTCTTGAGGTTCAAACACGTTTGTGCTTCCACCAAGAGTTTTGGATTTTCCTAATAGGTTACCACTGACATTGCTATATTTTGAACCACAGTTAGTATATGAAGATGAAGTGTTAACATAACCATAGTAATAATTACTATGAATGTTATTCGCATAGCCATTGCCCGCCATTAAGTGCATTGGATCACCACGTGCTCCTCCAGCACCGCTAGCCTCAAAACCTTCAGCCTTCGGCCATACGTGTTCACGGTTAATGCCCCACTGTGTTTGTTGATGGTCATCCCAAGCGGTAGTTTCGTTTGTTACGTTTCTATTTATGTATAAGGCGTGAATATAAGGATTATTTTTCGAAGAAGAGGAAGAGGTTCCGTAAGTATAATTGGTTATCTTATTGGTGCCAGAATTATATGTTCCATAAGTTGTGGAACTTGCAGGAGATTTATCCCAATCTCTATCAGCAATTTCATAAATCTGCCAAATCGCACTTCCGGAATCATAGGAATAATACTTTTGTCCATTCTTAAGAATAGTCTTTAAATTTTTTAATAAGTTATTCCCTTGTCTTTGACTTGTTGATAATGACGATAAAGAAGAATAATAAGAACGGATATTGCTTTCACTTGTGTCATTTAAATCAATTGTGGTTGGTAAAGAAGATGTAGAATATCCTTCTGTTTCTTCAATTTTGTTTGAGTTCACGAACGCTAAACCCGCTCCCAAAACTAGAGACGTGAAAGCTAGCGAACAAATAAATAATCTTTTCTTCTGCATAACGTTTATCTACCTCTATAGGTGTATAAAAAATACCACCAATCAGGTGGAAAGACAACTTTTATTATTTTATTAAAAAAAATAAAGTGAATATTATTTAGCTCTTTTAAGCTTTTTGCTTAACCATTTATCTAGTCTTCTAGCAATAGAAAAAATGCACAGTAATCCAAGAATAATAGTTAATAAAACTACGATGTAATCGAAAGGATTCGTTGAGGAGAAGTTTCTAACTTCAGGAGGAATAACGTTTAATCCAAAGACAATTGTTGCGGCCCCCACTCCTCTAAATAGAACAATGAAAAGAAAGTGAAGCCAAAAGTTCATTTTGCTGGCTCCACAAACCATACAAATCGCATCATCAGGAAATAAAGGAAGTAAGTACATGAATGGAATATAAACTATTCCTTTATCTTTAACTAAATCACTAGCTTCTTCATAATCCTTTTTACCAATTAGACGAGTAACAACTTTAGAACCACCAAAGCGGCCTAATAAATCCATAATTAATGAGGAAATTATGACTCCAGAAAAACAAATAGCGAATGTTTTAAATGTTGGACCCCATAAACCAACTCCTACAAGAATAAAAGACATACTCAAGAAAGGAACGAATGATAAGAAGATAGTGCTCGCTACCTGAAGAAGGATAAAAACCACTACTCCATAACCCTTCGCGTCTAGAATAATCTTTCTTAATTCTTCAGGTTCGGTAATGCCTAAACTTTTAAATAGAAAATAAAAGGCTAAAGACACTAAAACAAGGACAAGAATAAGGATGGTAATCTTGAGAATATTTTTCTTTTTCTTTTTAATGAATCCTAATATTTTCGACATAGCAATATTTACCTAATATTTTAAAAATTTCAGCAATTTAAAGTAATTTTACTAAATTTTAGTTAATTTTAAGGAAGCAACATTATCCTTGATAGAAAGCACTTCCACTTCCCATCCAAGATCTAATCCAGAATTAAGCAAACTACTCTTAACGAATTGCCGGGAATATCTTTCCATAGTGAATATATCGCCTTCATAGAATAGACTGTTGTTAGAGAGAGTAGAACTATTTTTATGAGAAATTCTCGTATTGTTATGAATGAGTTGAAGAAGGTTATAGTTATAGTAATTCTTTCCAAGGATAGAACCACTAGAATTATATGAGTTACTCATCATATGATGAACATCAGTATCAGGGACAGTATGCGGATAAGATAAGTCTCCATTTTTCTCTTTGACTAATCTAGCATCGACATGCCAAATCCGTATTCCAACTTTATTTGGTCCTTGTGGGTAATAATTATCATAGCGATATAAACTATCGAGTTCATTTAATCCAGTAGGAGAATATAATTCAAGAATTATATATTCATCAAAAGGTGAACCATTATCATTGAAAGAAGGAGAAAGAACAACTAATTCATGAGTTTCTTGGAAAGTATTAAGTTTAATTAAAGTAGATTCAGTAGGCACAAATGGTTCCGCCCAGCCTAAGGCCATCACGGAGAATGGATCATGCCCACCAACATTATAATCTTGCATAGAAAAACCTGCTGCTGGGGAATATTGACCTGAATAATCATAATAATCTTCAAGTCCTAAGCAGTGGCCGGTTTCATGAATAAAAGTATGAGCATCAAGATTCGCGTATCTGGTATCGCCGTTACCATATGAAGTTTTATTAGTTCTTGCATAAGCCTGGTCACCATAAGAATACATAAAGTCATAACTAGCCCAGAAAAAGACATTAGGTGTAGCTTTGTTTGGAGAAACTGATGGAGGATTCATAAGCCAAGAAGTAAAGGCCCATAAGTTATTAGAAAATGGATATAAACTAGCATCAGGCGCTCCATAAATAAGGATAATACCATCTAAATAACCATTTTCATCACAGTCAAAACTAGCTCTCGGATCACTATCAGGTGAAGCAAAATAAGCAGCAATAGCCCCATTGATAATACTAATAATGTAATTAGAATTGTTACTTAGCATTGTCGCGGAATAACCGCATTCATACCAATCAGTAACAACGCCATTCATAGTCAAACGATGTAAACTCTCTTCTTCATAATAAGATTTAACGCTATGCCAGCCAGCTTCTTCTTGACTGCCCAAATAGCTAATACGGATATCTTCACGAACATTTTCGCGGGAATTAATATCAATATAATCGCTAGAATCAGTAAACCAGACCGGAACAATTAATAATTTGGCTTCACCTAAACATGGAGTGGAATCAAATTGATAAATGTTGTGATCCATATAATCTTTATAGGTGTACTGCATTTGTTGAGGTAACAAGTCTTCATAAACACGGATATCTAAAGATTGCTTATTATCTTTGTTCTCTGTTTCATAAACAACAAGTTCCCAAATACCAGCTTTTGAGAATGTCTCATCCATTGAATAATAATGATTATCAAATAATAAAGAACAAGAGAAACCATATTCATCAAGCAATGAATAGGTGAATGTTTCCTTTGCTCCATCATTATATTCACAAGTCAAAGTGAGGTCATCGAAATACATCTTATCACCCAAGTCAAAATCAACTTTGGTTTTGTAAATACTAAAACTATCAACTTTTCTCGTGGGTTCAACTGGAGTAGGACCAACTTCTGGAGAAGATGATGAACAACCAGCGATTAATATTAATGAAGCAAGGGGTAATATTTTAAATATTTTCATAACGGTCTTTCTTTAAGTATATGAGTCTATATTGTAAAGAATAAAAAAGATATTGTCATATATTTTTTTCTATTTTTAAGAAAAAAGCACTAAATATTCAATAAATATTTATCTAGAAAAGAAATATGGTTATAATACTAATGCAATTTAAAAGGAGAAAATTATATGGCAAAAATTGTCAAAGTCCACGGCCGTGAAGTTCTTGACTCACGTGGTAATCCAACTGTTGAAGTTGAAGTTACTCTTGATGATGGCTTAAAGGCCTCCGCGATTGTCCCATCAGGTGCTTCTACAGGTGAAAGTGAAGCCTTAGAATTAAGAGATGGCGATAAGAGCAGATATTTAGGAAAAGGTGTTTTAAAAGCTGTTGAAAATGTTAATAGCAAAATCGCTCCCGTCGTTGAAGGTATGGAAGTTACTGATCAAGTCGGTATTGATAGAGCCATGCTCAAACTCGATGGCACACCATTTAAAAAGAATTTAGGCGCGAACGCTATCTTAGGTGTTTCCCTTGCTGTTGCAAGAGCAGCGGCTATGCACTTAAGAATGCCATTATACCGCTACATCGGTGGAACCAATGGTAAAACCATTCCTACCCCATGTATGAACGTTATTAATGGTGGCGCACACGCTCAATCAAGCGTTGATTTCCAAGAATTCTTCATCATTCCTGCTGGATTCGCTACCTTTAGAGAATCCTTAAGAGCGGGCACAGAAATCTTCCACGCTTTACAAAAAGTCGTTAAAGAACGCGGTTATGAAACTGGTGTTGGTGATGAAGGTGGCTTCGCTCCTTCTTGCAAGAAAGGTAACGAAGAACCATTAGAATTAATCGCTGAAGCCGTTAGTAAAGCTGGCTATAAACTCGGTGAACAAATCTTCTTAGGTATGGACGTCGCTTCCTCTGAATTCTATGAAGGTAATGGCGTTTATAACTTAGTCAAATCCGGTGAAGGTAAGAAGACAACCGAAGAAATGATCCAATTCTTAGAAAAATTAGTCAAAGACTATCCCGCAATCGTTACCATCGAAGATGGTTTAGCAGAATCTGACTGGGAAGGTTGGGCTGAATTAACAAGAAGACTTGGTAAAAAAATTCAACTCGTTGGTGATGACTTATTCGTGACCAATCCAGAATTCGTCAAGAAAGGTATCATTAATGATGTCGCTAATAGCGTGCTCATCAAAGTTAACCAAATCGGTACATTAACCGAAACCTTAGACGCTATCCGTTTAGCCCAAACTAATGGCTATACCTGCATGGTCTCTCATAGATCTGGTGAAACCGAAGACACCACTATCGCTGACCTCGCTGTTGCGGTCAATGCTGGACAAATCAAAACTGGTTCCGCTTCTAGAACTGATAGAATGGCTAAATATAACCAACTCCTCAGAATTGAAGAAGAACTCGGTGAAGAAGCTTTATATTTAGGTGTTAAAGCCTTCGCTAATAGAAAGTTCTAATTAATTCCAACATAAAAAAATAAAGGATATCATTCGATATCCTTTTTTTCTTCTTTGGTTTCAATAGAAGTTACTTCAGCTTCAAGAGCTTTCTTCTTTTTTTCTTCCTCATCTTGCTTAATAAGCTCTAAGACTTGTGGGGTGGGGTAATAATAATGATAAATACCTTGGAATAAATAAACGACACCAACATACAAAAGTGCGGCACAAACACCATAAAGCGTAAAATACGTATCGTTTTTGCCACCGGCAAAGCAAGAGATATCAAAAATAACAAGATAAATACCTAAAGGCAATAATGTTAATTTATCTAATAAAGAGGTTTTCTTTCTTCTATAAGAAGAAAAGATAGCCCAAGCTGCATCAATAATAATCCAGCTACCACCAAATATGGTAATCCAATTAAAAATGTCAACACGTCTAGATGAATAAGATATTACTCCTGTCATACGTAATATCGCCACTGTGATAACAATAATGGCAATCGCGATATATTCAATAAAGAAGATTAATTTAATTTTTTTAGTGGGGTCCATTTTCTTTTTCATAAGTTCTTTCTCCGCTCTTAAAAAGTCTTGCACAAAAGCATATAAATATCTAGATATAAAAAAGTCCCTTGTAGACAAGGGAACATTTTTAATAATCTAAGCGACCAAGTGAATTAATACTTAATTGATAGTCACCATCAAGACCATTAACGGAATAATTTATGGAAATATTAGCGCCCTTATCAAGGTATAAATAAGTCTCACCTTCAAAAGTAATGAGTCTACCATCAACACACCCTAAGAATGCTTCAAGATTATCTAAAGCAAGCTCGCTATCATTAATGGTCACATCATTCTCTTCAATATCAAATTGACGAACGATTTCTCTGAATTTATAAGCGGTACTACCTTGTAAAACAAAAGTGGTAATGTTCTTATAGTAAGCACTATTGATTTGTTTTATGTTCACTCCTCCAGTAGAGGTTCCAGCATAGTAAAGATTGATTGGATTGTCTTCTTCGTCAAAGCTCACTCCATAAGCATCTACTGACATGCCATTACTTACAATATAAGAATTAGGGAAAACTAAGTTACCATTATAAATGCCTAGAGTAGAATCATAAACGAAATCTAATCTTGTTTCTCTATGATCAGCAACAGTTAGTTTAGAGTAATATAACTGATTATAATTATCGTAATTAGTTCTTAATTCATAGAAATTAGTGAAGGATTTAATACGATATTTATTCGCCACTGATTCAAATGTGAAAATCGTTTGTCTATCAGTTTCTTTTCTCTTCTTGATGTTTGTGCCATCTTCTTGTTCTTCTTGGATTTCTTCCTCTACATCCTTAATAGAATAAACAAGGAAATATTCTCCACCTTCTGAGAAAGCCATAAAATCATCAAGATTTAAGCCATTAAAAAATGAATCTAATATAGATCTTCTGGCTTCATAAACAGAATAATTATCTTTTAAAGCGTAGGAATATTCATCCTCTTCAGAATTACGAGAGAGCTTCTTTACCTCCAAGCGATAAGGAACATCATCTTTATTATGGCCAAAAGAAGCTAAATCAGAATCTTGGTATTCATTAAAGGAAACACCGTTTTCATAAACTTCATATGATACCTTTTTATTAAAATTAAAGATATCGTTATCATAGAAGACAGCACTATAGTCTATAGAAATAGCTGAGGAATTATTAATCGCATCTACTGATTCACTTTCTCCATGAGCGGAGAAGGAAGAATAAGAAGAAATGCTTTCTCTAAAAGATAAAAGAAGCTTTTGTTTTTCTTCTTCGTTTAAAACAGCATCAAAATCTAATTCTTGAAACTTAACAGAAAGATCTTTCTTTTTACTATTACAACCGCATGATGCTACAAGTAAAACAGTCGCGGCGCATAAACATATTTTATTGATTACTTTCATAAATAGACCTCCTATTTATGTTTAAAATATTAAAATAACATAACGGAATTGTCTATAAATATTCAAAAAAGTTCCTCTTTTTTAGGAGTGGAATGAGAAGTTTCTAAGATAAGGTTCACCTTCAAAATCAGAAGCTACTAATGATTTATCTCTCTCATTATAGCCATTTTTAATGAGCCAATCTCTTAAAATGATACGGTAATTATCTTCACAAATAACACCTAAATTATTGCCTCTAGTCTCTGGGAAATAATCATAATACCGACTCTCATTCATGTGGAAGAGGACATAATCAATAACTGCGACTTTATATTTCTTATTTAGATTAATCTGTCCATCAAACCAATCAGATAAACAAACATAATTATAATTTGACATCTCGTCTCTAATTTCTCTACCGGTAACTTCAGCAATATAAACCATATTATCAAACGGGAAAGCATTATATAAATCAGCGTAAGTCCAAGCTCCGCTATGGATGTCTTTTCTAGCGACATTTGTATAAGAGCAAATAACATCTTCAATTTTATTTTCATTAACCTTATCTAAGATAGCCCTACACATTAAGTTAGAAGCGTGGTCACGGTCAAAGTAAGTCGCTTTCACCACCATTGTTTGATTTGCTTCTTCATCAACTCTAGCATTAGATTCATTAACAAAGTCTTCAATCTCTTTATTAGGAGTTGTTGATTGTAAAGAATAATAACTGAGTGTCTGTACAGCAGTATGTGTGACATCTTGTTGGTTAGTATCATAAGTTAAAGTAATATGGCCGAAATTTTGTCCATAACAGCCAAATTGCGCAAAATAAGTGCCGTTTTCTTGGCTAGATTCGTATCTATGAGTATGTCCACAAAGGACTAAATCAACATAATTAGATAGGCCATAACCCTTCACTTCATCTTGACCAGCGTGACAAGAAGCAATAACAATATCGCATCCGTCTTCGCGTAATTTAGTGGCTTCTTGTTTAATAATTTCAATATGATCAACAAAAGCCAAATCCTTTACATAAGTGGAAGTTATGGAAGTAATTTGTGCGGAGCCAATAACTCCAACAATACCAACTTTTAAGCCATTTTCTAAAGTATAAGTTACACTACTTCTACCAATGTTTTCTTGTTGAATGTTCCCAGTTTTATGGGTGGTTAAATCATAATCATAAACATTCGCCGCTAAAGTGGGAATATTATAGCCATTATAGCTTCTAGCGGTATTATCAATGATTCTTTGTGTACCCCAGTCAAAGTCGTGGTTACCCACTGTTCGACTTGAGAAATACGCCATCGACATGACATCATTAATCATGTTTCCATAGTTATAGTTAGAATAAATAGAACCTTGCCATGTATCCCCTTGATCCATTAACAAAGTATTCGGGTTTGCTCCCTTTTCTTTAAAATAGGAAGCAAATTTAACTAATCCAAGGTAACGAGAATCATAATTCTCTAAAACTGTTCCATGGAAATCGTTAACTGCGTAAATATCAATAGTCTTAATAGGGTTATCGTCAATCAAACAATAATAACCACATGTATCACAAATGTTGTATCTTCCAGGGATACCATCTATTGTGGTTTCTTCAATACGATATTGATGTTGTTTAACATCACTTTTAACATCCTCATAGCCTTCATCGATACATGGATGCCAGTGCATTTTATTATCATGTATGTATTCATTAGAAAAATGATGTTCTAATTTATCCGCGTATTTTTCTTTTATCGTGTATTCACATACCGAACAAGAATAAACATTATATCCATCAGTATCGTATGTTGGTTCTTCTTGATGATCATAATGCATATCATGTTCTTCTTCATCCGCTCTTACGTTATGTCCACAAGTCGCGGGATGATAATGAACCTCATCATCATATGCCCAAACACTATAATCAAAAGTATGTGTGTGTCCTGAGGGAGTGGGGTCAACTGGAGAAGGAGATGGACTTACTCCTCCGCCACTACAAGAAACAACAAAAATAGATGTTAAAGCAATAGATAGATAAGATAGTAGCTTTTTCATAATAAAATTTTCTAATTAAATTTTAACCAATAATCACTTTTTATTCAATTATTCTTGTTTTATGTCTATCTAGTCTTGTTGACGATTTTCTATCAAATATTCTAATATTTCTTTACGTTTAACGATTCCAATATATAGTCCACGATCATCCACTAAAGGGATAAAGTTTTGTTCTAAAGAAAGGGCCAATACTTCAATTAGTGAAGCATTAATGTTTAAAGCTTGATAAGGGCGGTAACTTTCAATTTCATCAATCAAAACCATCTCAGAAGCTTTAACATCATAATTAGCAAAACTGGTGATAAATCTAAGTAAATCGCCTTCGGATATTGTTCTTATAAATTTACCTTCTTTATCTATTAAAGGAATCACAGAAAACTTATGGACCTTAAACTTTTCAATCGCATTTCTTAAAGTTGTTCCATTTTCAAGATAGTAGGTTCCTTTCTTAGGAACTAACATACTAAGTAGAGATTTCATTTCTTTCACACTTATATTTTAGTACATCTAGAGTGGTTTTTCATCATTATAAGGAGACACCTTATGGAATTAATATTTAATTTTATTTATAAAATAACTTCTAACATAGATATAATATTTGTAAAGTAGTTGAGGAAAACATATGCAAGAAGCCGTTTTAAACATTAAAGATTTAAAGAAATATTATGGAAAAGGTGATGGTCAAGTAAAAGCTCTTGATGGAGTCACGTTTGATGTATATAAAGGCGAAATGCTTGTTTTGCTCGGACCTTCTGGATGTGGCAAATCTACTTTATTAAATATCATTGGAGGAATGGATTCTCCAACCTCAGGACAAGTCTTACTTTCAAATATTGATATTACTTCTTTCAAAGATAGAGAATTAACTACTTTCCGCAAGGAAAAGATTGGTTTTATCTTTCAGTTTTATAATCTATTACCTGATTTAACCGCTATTGAAAATGTTCGTTTATCAATGAGTGGAAAAGATAAAGAACATAAAGCTGAAGAAACTCTTAAACTTGTGGGTTTAGGAGAAGATAGATGGGATCATTATCCTTCTCAATTAAGTGGCGGAGAACAGCAAAGAGTTTCCATTGCCCGTGCTTTAGTGAAGAACGCCGATATTATTCTTTGTGATGAGCCTACAGGCGCGCTCGATGATAAAACAGGGAGAATGATTCTCTCTTTGCTTCAAGACATCGTTAGAAAACAAAAACAAACCATGATTATCGTGACTCATACCACTCCTATTTCTCAAATGGCAAATCGTATCATCACGTTAAAAGATGGAAAAATCAAAAAAGAAGAAGTTAATCAGAAGCCAGTAGACGCCCAAGATATTGAATGGTAAATAAATGAAACTAGCAAGGACATTTCTTATTCCATATTTAAAAAGATTTTGGCTCATGCTTTTAAGCGTTGTTTTTGTGGGCGCTTTTGGCAGTGCCATTATTATTGGTTTACGCGATGCTTATTTAACACTTAATGATGAAATATGGAATCTAGTTGAAGAATGTGGTTATCCAGATTTATATATTGAGACTGTTCCAGAAATAAAAACTTCCTTTTTAGAATATCTACCAAGTGATTTACAAGAGAAGTTAGATATTCAAAAGATTGAATATCGCGCTTCCTATAACACTACTTTTATTTATAATAACGATTCTTATTCATGTCGTGTCTTTAGCTATGATGAAGAAGGCTTATTAAAACATCATCTAATGGATGGCTCGTTTAGTAATGATGAATTAAGAATGGAATATTATTTTGCGGATGCGAATAAATTAGCGGTTGGTAATGAAATAAGCATCAAAATGCATAACGGAGAAGAGATAAGCAAAAAGATTACTTCAACATTTGTCTCTGCTGAATCTTCTATCGTCAAAGCGGATCCATATTCTATCAGTTCGTCTCGTGATTTTGCTTATTTATTCCTTCCTAAAGATGAATTTTATAAATACGCTAAGGAAGAATATTTTAACGAGATACTAATTAACTTTATCGGTGGTAAAGAATTAGACGTCAAAGGATTATTCAATAGGATTGATGAAATAGTTGAAGAAGAAGGTAGCCCAATAGCAAAAGAAATTGTTGCCCAATTAGAGGATAACATTGCTTATATCACTACCTATGAAGATTCAGAAGTGATTCACCAATTTAAAGCCGCTATTAAGGCTGTTGATATGATCTCTTCTGCTGTCCCTCTTGGCTTCTTTATAATTGTTTTAATTGTCACATCATTATTCCTATTTCAAATAGTTAGACAATGTCGAAAAGATATCGGCATTTTACGTGCATTAGGAGAAAAAAAGAGGGATATTACGCTTATTTTCGTCCTTTTAGCGGTTGCTATTGCCTTTGTTTCTTGGCTTATTGGATTAGGAATCGGTTTAGGAATCAATACAGTTGCTAATTACGCTTATGGAACCGCATTAAAGTTATATCCATTACAAATTAACACTAATTTTGGAGTGGTTATGATTGCCTTAGGAGCGATGGTTTTTGTTTGTGTTTTAACTTCCTTATTAGCCTCTGTTAGTATTGCTAAGGTTAAACCAGTAGAGGCCATGAAAGCCCTTCCTCCTATGAATAACAAAACTCCTTATTTAGTAAGAACCACATTTAAAAACTCCCCTATCACTTTAAAGATTGCTATCTCCCAAACTTTAAGAAATCTACGCCGCTATATCCTATCAGGTATTTGTCTATTAGCGAGCGGCATGATGATCTTCTTAGCGTTATCGATCAACTTATCTAAAAATACAACTATGGAACAACTATATGAAGTGAGAATGAATTATGATGTTCAGGTCTATTTTGATAATCTACCCTCAGATAAGGACATAGAAACATATTTTAAAGATGATGATAACATCATTGATAAAACATTAATCAAATATCTTCCTTCAAAAATATCATTTAATGGAGTGGACGAAAATGTCTTAATTAACGGCATTGATAATGACCAAGATTTAGTTCGTATTGTTACCGATTATAACAACGTTATTTCCGTTCCAGATGAAGGCATTGTTCTTTCCTATGCCCACGCTCATGCTATAAATGCAGATGTTGGAGATATCATTCTCGTGAACGGGGAAGAAGCTGAAGTAAAAGCTATCTCTCACGAATATTTATATCAAGTGAGTTACATGAGTTTTGCTAATGCTCATTCTAAAAATGAACGAGGTTCTTTACTTGCTAAAGTTCATGATGAAGACGCTTTCTTTGAACAATATAAAGACCTTAAACACGTCACCTATATTTCCTTTAATGACGTTATTACACAAGAATATAACGACCGTCTATTAGCGTTTTCTATTTCTAGTTATATTCTTAATGCTGTCTCTATTATTCTTGGCTTTACAATCGTCTTTAATATGATGCAAACTAATCTCAAAGAGCAAAAGCGTACCTTCTCTACGATTAGAACATTAGGCTATCAAAGAAGCGCGATTTCAACATCAAACTTATTTATGAGTTTAATACAATATATTTTCGCAATGGCATTCGCTATACCTTTAGGAGTATTATTCTCATCACTAATCTTAAACGGAATATCTATTCCTGAACAAACATTCCCCTTCCCTCATTCTTGGGTCATGTATGTCCTATCTGTGGTATTTGTTTTATTTTTCTTATTAATTAGTCACTTCATCGCTATGAGTAGTATGAAGAAATGGAACTTAGCGGAATGCGTTAAGGAAAGAGAATAAAAATAACGGATTAAATCCGTTATTTTTTTCCCATCTTACGGAGTAAGTTTCGGGTTTCTTTTGCTAACTTCTTATCGATAAATAAGTCTAATTTCCTCATACAAATTTCTCTTAACGTTACTTCATCTAATTTTCCGTTTGCTGTTAAAGGGAAATGCTTCATATAGATAATATGTTGAGGAATTTTAATGGAAGGTAGAACCTTATGTAAATCATTAAGATAACTCTCTTCTACAAAATGTAGAGGTTTTTTCTTAAGTTCAACGCACGCTAGGATATATTCCCCATCATCAATAGAAGGGAAGCCTAAAACACGAACCGCACTAAATTCAGGATATTTGCTCATCGCCATTTCAATTTCTTTAGGAGAAATATTTTCTCCTTTACGAATAATAATATCTTTAATTCTTCCATTTAAAACTAGATAACCATCTTCATCAATATGGCCTAAATCTCCAGTATGTAGATAACCATTATTATCAAATGGTTGAAGTGATTCATCCATTTTATAATAGCCATTAAAAACGTTATATCCCTTAATAAGTATTTCTCCGCCTTTGCTTGGTGAAGTAAGTTCCTTACTCGCTGGATCCATAAACGCTATTTCAATATCTTCCATTGGGGTACCCACTGTAGTTCTTTGTTTAATACGAGGTGAATCAGGATAGACTAAAGATATCATGGGGGAACATTCTGTTTGCCCATAACCATTCATAAATTTATTGAGGCCATATTTCCTTTCTAAGAAAGCAAATTCTTTTTCGCTAGTAAATCCTCCACCAACGATGCAGTGCTTCACAAAACGGCCTTTATGGAGCCACCAAAATGGAGCGCGTGCTAATTTATCAAAGATAATCGCAACAGATGCATAGTCCCCACATTTATTCTTAGTAAAATCTTTATATATACCAATAGGGCTACTTAAATCATTAATATAGACCGTTCTATAAAAGGCTAAATAGGCATTAATAACTAATAAACCAAAACAGTGGAAAGCTGGAAGTAAACACATAAAGCTTTGTGGGAACACTGGATCTAATTTATAAAAATTATGGTAAATAATATTTAATAAACTATATTGCGATAACATCGCTGCTTTTGGTTTAGAAGTAGTTCCAGTAGTAAAAATAATATAAGAAGTTCTTCTACTGTCTTCTTCTTTAGTAAATGGAGAAGGGAAGGGATGAACTTTATTACTATTTAAAATATTTTTAAAAACTAACTCACGAGGAACAATAGAAAGAGTGTTCTCTTCTTTGATATTCGTTTCTTGAAGTAACTTTTTAAACTCTTTTTTATCTTTCGCCGCGGCTAGATAATTACCATAAACAAGGTATTTACAATCTGTAAAAGTAATCCCGTCCACTAAAGCGTCATGACGGGACATATAATTAAATAAAACAGCGATGCCACCCACCTTAATAATCCCATAAAAAGCGACAACCCAGTTATAGGAGTTCATCGCTAATAAACCAACATGATCATTAGCCTTAACCCCTTTTTGTTTTAATAAATAAGCAAAATAATTAACGCTTTTTTCTAATTCATCAAAACTATATTTTTCGCCTTTAAAAGATAAAGCGATTTCATCCTTCTTCTCTTTCGGGGCCTTATAAATATCTTCAAAAGTATAATTATCAATAGGCCTTTGATTCATTAATTAGCCTCCGCTAAATGTTTCTTACTTTTTATCTTCAAGATAATCCAATCAATAAATAAGAATAATACAACCAATATGGCAATAGTCATAAAGACATATAAATAAGGTTGGAAACCACCTAAAACAATCTTGCCTCTAAAGATAACGTAATGAATAAATGTTAAACAGATAGGGTGCAATAAATAAACTAAAGAAGAATGTTGTCCATACCAATCAAGAATATAAGAAACAAAAGGAATTAAACAAATAAGTCGACTCATTTGATGAACAACAAAGGTTCCTAGTATGCCCATAATAAAGGCAATAAAAGCATCATAACCCTTAAGCACACTATTAAACATACCTCCTGGTAAAGAGCCAATCATTGTGGAACCATAAGCAAAATAACCAAATAAACCAATACCAACAATAATTACTTCCGCGACTAAAGTATTAGTGATTAATAAACCTAAGTCTTTTTTATTTTCAACTTTTTGATCAAGGAAATTAAATTGCTTTAGGTAGGCCGCTAATAGCATAATAGCTAAAGCTACAGGATAACATTGCACTGTATAAGGTAAGTAAGTACCAATAAATTGTCCAATAGAGAATGCTGTAAGTAAACAAATAAATATAATAGAAATAAGTCTAGTAGGTTTTTTAATCGTATAATCCACAATTAAAAAGAAAACAATGGAAACAATATATAAAGCATATAAGAACCACAAAAGACCTAATGCTAATTTCATATCAAAATTTAATACTCCATTAGAAGGGAAACCAATCATTATAGATAATGGTTCTGATAATAAAGAATAGATAACTCCGTTAACTAATGCTTCCATACTTTCTCCAGTAGAAAGTCTTATCGCAAATATTAATCCAGTAGAAAGAATAAAAGCGCACACTAAAGGAATAAGGAGCTGCGCGCTTCTTCTTTTAATATTCTGCCATGGAGTTCTTTTTTCTGGAGTGTAGTTATATCCAGCATAAAAGAAAAACACCATCATTAAAAATGGGAATAAAAGGAACAAGATATTAAAATCAGTTAAAACCGATTCAGTATTAGGTAAAGCTGGGAACATTAACGCATGAAAAAATATGACTGAAGTAATTAATAAACCTTTAACAACGTTTTGTGCATTAGCCTTCTTCTTTAAGTCCATATAACGATTATAAACGTTTAGCAGAAAAAATTAAATTTTTTGTCTCCCCACTACTTCTATATAGATAGCTTCAAAAAGAAGTAGAGGCACAAAGGTGAACATTGAAAGAGTTATATATAAAGCCGACCATGATTCAATTAAAGAGAAAATAAAGATATCAATATGAAGAATTAATAACATCGGCATCACTATTATTGTGGTTGTATTAAAAACCTTATTCGCCCAGTCCCAAGCTTCTTTAGAAGATAAAGAGAATCTTGTTCTATATCCCATAAGGCTATTCATATCTAGTTTTTTAATCTCAAATATAAGAACAAAAATCAATAAAACTAGATCAATAATAATACCAGCAATGCCAAAGGAAATAATGTATATAATATCCATAATGTTTCTTGAGTTTTATTATACATTATTCTTAAGACTAATTTATAATAATATTGTTCAAATATTTAGACCCCAGGCACGCTCTTAAAGCTACGTGCAGGTACACTGAGGCCATCTGGGTAAGAGAATGTTAAATAATAAGCTAGCATATATTTCTCCAATCTATCCTTATTCTAATAAGAGCACAAGATATACTCAGCAAAAATGATTGGATGGGCTTTTTATTCAGATGGGTCATTCACTTTATTTACGAATAATGGGAAATCATCCTTTAATGATATCGCATAGAATGGGCGATCAACTTTTAGTTCAATGACTTCATGTTCTTCTGGCGCTGGCGAAGTAGCATATTCCATCACGGTAATACTTTCACCAGATACACCATATCTATTGAATTCAAAATCAGATGTTTGTAATACGCTTGATAGCATTAAATTATTATGCACATCATCCGCGAGTAATTTAGAGAAGAATACTTCCTGACCTGTGAGTTTAGATTTCATCGCATTAGTTAAATCTTCCGCGAATGTTTTTAAATGGAAGTAAGGAACATAACCAACAGTGTCATAAATTTTTTTATTCGCCATAAATGAGGAATAGGCTTCACTGATAGAGATACTTTCTAAAGAAACGCCTTCATTTGGTAAGATGAATAACAAACTGGTGTGTTCAATAAGCATTTTAAATGCTTGATAATTAGTGCCTTCGTAATATGGGATAGTTAAAGGAAAAAGGGTAGAACCAAACTCACGAGTATCAACTTGAATGGTTTTGCCATCAACATGGAAATCGTTTTTTGCTGATCCGAATCCATTAGGAACGTAGTCTTTCATCTTTAACGCACCATAGGTGATAACACTATCAGAGATACAGTGTGGATCAGGAATTGGAATAGTTAAACCAACATGATTATGGAAGTAATCTGTCGCTTGCGCGTGATAATCTTTTAAAGATGCTACCGAGGTAGCGATATAGTCATCAGCGATAGCTTTTCTCTTTTCTTCATCAAAGCGATAAGTTCCACCTACTTGTTGATGGAGAACACCACTATCAAATTCACAAAAAGCTTCTTCATATTGGGTTTTATATTTATATAAAAAGTTCCAAGATTCTAATAAGGCTTTGGTGTCTTTACTAGCATCCACTAACCCAAAGGCACTTAAATCAAATCCATCGGATACCGCTGCTACTGCAGAAGCTGCTAATAAATAAGAAGCAGGTGATAAGACATAGTTCTTATTATTCTCTTTTGCAAAATAGGCATCTAAACTCTGTAATGTCTTAGTGGCGGTACGGCTCACAATAGAAGCATCAACGCTTTGAATTGTATTCGCTTTAGGAGCAGCGGCAAAATAGTCAGTGTTATATTTAGGAGCAAGTGTTTTTTGGACTGAATTGAGATTTGGAATCACCACCGCTAAAGTAATCGCGGTTGCTAAAACTGCTGTAGCACTAGGAATCGCAATCTTTGCCCATAACGGGAAAGAACGATGTGGTTTTTCATATAAATTTGGGGTTTTTGCGTCGATATTTTGGTTCCCTCTTTGTTTCATTTTCTTTTCAAAGCTCATAATAATTCCTTTCTGAGTCTTTCTTTGGCATTCGTATAGATCCTTCTCGCAGTACTTTCTGGGATACCAGTAAGTTCAACGATTTCGGACCAGGAATAATCAAAGACCGCTCGGTAGTAAACAATAATTGTTTCCTTATTACTTAAGAGAGGTTCAATGTCATTTAATAGATCATTATGACGATCAACTTCGCCATACATCTCGTCGATTGTATCAAGAGCAATAATTTGCTTTTCTTTTTTGAGATAATTAATAGCCTCATTTTTAGCGATAGAGCAGAGATAAGATTTGAGATTATTGGTGTCTTTAATCTTGCTCTTATTTTCTAATGCCTTGGTAAATGCTTCACTAAAAACATCGTCAGCGTCGTTTTGGCTAATGATGTAATTTGCAATTACAAAGTACATGAGATTCTTGTATTCAAAATAGACTTTGCTAATTGCCTCTTGATTCCCGTTAATGAATCCTAGGACGGTTTTCTTTGAGACAGACATCTTGCTCCTCTCATTATATATGACAATCTAAACATTGATAGTTGCTCAATTATTTTAATAAATTTTTAATAATCTTTATATAGGTAGTGATTGATTCGAAATAAAAAAGCCGATATTTTCGAATATCAGCTGAGTATCACATGTTGAAGCTAATGCATTTTCAAAACCATATAACAATTGGCATTTATCAAAAGAAGATGAAAAAACGATAGATGAATTAGAGAAAAAATATTTTTCTAAATAATCCAAAAAAGATCCGTTTTTATGGCTTTCTAGTCATAATTTATGGATCTTTTTTATTTGCAACTAGACGCTTCTCCTAAAAAGCTGGGTTTCCCACGAAGACTAATTGCTATCAACGGATTGCACCATACTTGACTAGGATACCGTTAGAATCTTCAGAATCGTATTAATATATTAATACAAATGTGGGTATGAATTAGTGATTTGATACCAACCGTACAAATTCAAGTATTACCGTACAAAACGCATAGTCACCGTACAAACATCATTTAATGGGCTTTATCATTGCATTTTCATCAAACAAAGGCTGCCTTACACCACGATAGTAGGCATCAACCGCTTCTTGATGATCAGGAGCAAATAAAGGTGGGATTTCTTCTTCAGAACAGAATTTGAGTTCAAAAGACTCCTCATCCACTCTCAAATCTCCACCTACTATTTCAAAGACGTAATAAGCACCGATTGTATGAGCCTTATCACCATTTCCCCACACCATATTGTGGTTATGGAAAATACCAAGGAAATATTTTGGTTTAACATCTAATCCTGTTTCTTCTTTTATTTCTCTAATAGCGGCTTCTAAGTATGTTTCATTAAGTTCTAATAAACCACCAACAAGACCCCATTTGTCATTATCGGTTCGATGTTGGAAAAGAATCTTTCCATCTTTTTCAACAATTCCACCAGCACAATTTAGTATTATTTTTTGGCTTCCGAGACCATCTCTAATGTTTTTTATATATCCTGATGAATTATCATTAGCTACTAGCAATTCACCAATACGAACATTTAAAACATTCGCATACTTGTATAGTGTTTCAACAGTTATATCATTTATGCCAGTTTCCACTTTTGCTAAAGTAGAATGATTTTTATAACCCATCAATTCCGCTAATTGGCTTTGTGATAAACCTTTATTCTTTCTGATGGTCCTGATTCTCAAACCTAATTCTTTTCTATCCATATACTTATTTCAGATTTTTCTTTTCAATAAATAAATCAAAATCGCTTTTGAATGTTCTATCCTGAATCAATCTATATTTTTCAAATTCTGTTTCAGCGTGAAGTTTTGCTAATTCAGCAGATATTTTACCATTATCATTCAAGATATCGTGTCTCCACAATGTGAGAAATTCATTCAATCTATCACTCCAGTCTTGCATAGTCATTGGTATATTTCTACTAGCCATCGATTCAGCAAAATCTAAATAACCAGATACCAACAACGACAACTTTTTGATTTCTGCTTCAGTCAAATAATTCTTTGCAACACTTACATCATATCTATGAATCTTACTGACAGGGGAACCTTCCCAGCTTGTGAGTCCCATTTTTTCTTTTGAAGCATCCGCTCTATGATATACAACTTCTGCAGCAGTTTCTCCGTGAATAGCATAATGCATTTTGTTTTGAACATTTGCAAAAAAGCTCTTGGTGGCTTCAGAATCTTTATCGTAGTCAATAGAAGTAGCATATATGTCAGTAACCTTTTGATAGAACTTACGTTCTGATAGACGTATTTCACGAATACGTTCTAATAATTGCTCAAAATACTTTTTTGTTAATATCGAACCGTCGTTCTTAAGGCGTTCATCGTCCATTGAATAACCTTTAATTGTATATTCCTCGATTATATTAGTTGCCCACTTACGAAATTGAATTGCCTTAGGAGAATCGACTCTATTTCCAACAGCTATTATCGCTTTTAGATTATAATGAAAAGCATTGTATTGTTTTCCATCCGCGGCAGTTATTCGAAAATTTCGAACAACTTGATTTTCGTTTAATTCCGACGTCGAGAAAAGTTTCTTAAGATGGTAATTAATTGTATTTGTTTCAACATTATAAAGAAGGGCTATCATTTTTTGAGTCAGCCATATATTTTCATCACAGTAAATAACTTCAACACCGCTTTCGCCGGTAGCACCGATAAATGTTAAATATTCTGCAGCAGATGATCTTATAGTTATATCTTGTTTCTTTTTCATAATATTCTTTTCCTTTAATATATCTATATTATACTCTAAAAGTGATTTTTAATCAATGGTAATGGGTTCTTATTTTTACAATCATATTTATCGGGGTAATTCATATTTCAGTTGTCCACAAAACGAAGACAACTTGTTAAAAAAGGATTGACACTCTTTGTATCAATCCCCTAATTCATGGTTTGGCAGGGACAGTAGGAATCGAACCCACATTAACGGTTTTGGAGACCGGAGTACTACCTTTGTACGATGTCCCTAGCGTGTTTTATTATAAACACCTTTATCTATTTTTCAAATAAAAATCTGTTATAAAGAACGCGCTATTTGACTAACTAAAGACATATCAACTTGTCCAGCATAGTTAGTTTTAAAATGTTTCATAATTGAAGGTATGGATTTGTCTTCAAGTTTAGAGATGATTTCTCTAATCTCAGCCTCCCCTAATTGAGCGGGTAAATAATCTTTAAGAATGTTTTCTTGTTCTTCAATAGTTTTCACTCTTTCTTTGTTGCCCACTTGAATATATCCTTGTTTCTCGTCGCTAAGTTCTTTAAGAGACTTTTGAATAACTTCTAAAACTTTAGAATCTTCCATCTCTAAGCCCTTACTTCTTAGTTCTACTTCTTGTAATTTACATTTAGTTAAAACAACAGAAAGGATACTTCTTTTATTTTGATTTTTATCTTTCATGGCTTGGATATTAGCCTTTTGTAATTCGTTAATTAACATAATTATCTCCTTTATTTATTCTCTTATATTCTATAAGTTTTCCTTTGGAATAGAGTAAAGATATTTCAAAATACGCTTCCTTATTCATTAAAGGTGTTAAAAAATATTTATCTCCCTCCCACATTGGTAAAGAAAATATCTCACTAACATTAATCCAATGTAGTTCTCCTTCATCACACTCTTTGAGTTCACCTATAAAGTTAGAGGAAGAGAATAAATACATAATCTCTTCGTAGTCATCATCTTTAAAATATATCTTGGCGTGATATTTATAATCTAACAAAGTAAGATTAGTTTCTTCTTTAACTTCTCTAAGTAAGGCTTCTTCTTTTGTTTCGTTAGCTTCAATATGACCACCGATACCAACATATTTACCTTCATTTAAATCGTTTTTCTTTTTATTGCGATATAAAAGAAGAACTTTATCATCCTTAAAGATATAAACAAGTACTGTTTTATCCATAATAAACTTTGTTAACTTCTTCTAAAGATATGGATCCTTGACGAATAAGGATGGGTTTATCTTTAGTAAAATCAATAATTGTAGAAGGAACTTTACTAAGACATTCTCCTGGGATAATACAAGCTATTTCATCCTTAAAAATCTTCTTCACTTCCTCATCATTATAAGCCGGCTTTTCTCCACTTTTATTCGCCGAAGGAACAAGTAGAGGTATATCAATATATTCTAATAATTCCAATGCTTCTTTATTCTTTGGAATCCTTACTCCAATAAAGCCACTAGCATGGCTAACATAAGAAGGTAAATCTTCTTTACCTTTAACAATCAAAGTCAACGAACCAGGAAGAAAAGCTTTCATCACTCTTTCAATTCTTTCATCAATAAGAGCGTATTCTTTAATTTGCTTTAATGAATAAAACATCATTGTATAAGGCTTATCTTCTGGACGATTTTTGATCTTATTCAAAAGATTATAGGCATCAATATTGTTATATAAAACACCTAAACCCATCACGGTTTCCGTAGGAAAAGCAATGACTTTACCTTCAAACAATTCTTTTTTAGCAAAACTTAATAATTCTTTATTCATGAATAAACGATATAACTATTTCTCTAGCAATAGCAAGACCCATCGCTGCAGGAGTAAAAACCATAGAAGAAGGTGTATCCTTTCTTCTTTCTTCTTGAATCTTACTTACGGGTTCAATAGGTAGCTCAGTAGAGCAAGCAACTTTTAAATGTTTGATATTCCTTTTTCTTAATTCGTGACGCATCACTTTCGCAAGCGGGTCATTAGAAGTTTTAAATATATCAGTTATAATCACTTTACTAGGATCAAGACGGTTACCCGCTCCCATAGAGGAGATAATCTTCACTCCTTTAGCTAGACACTCTTCAATTAACACGAGTTTAGAACTAATCGTATCTATTGCATCCACTACATAATCATATTTTGATAAATCGATTTCATCCTTGTTATCTAAAGCATAAAACATCTCTTTATATTCCACTTCTATAGAAGGATTAATTGCTAATAATCTTTTTTTCCAGGCCAAGCATTTACTTTGGTTAATCGTGTTATCTAAAGCAATAACTTGCCTATTAATATTTGTAATATCAACCTTATCTTTATCCACAAGCAGAAAAGAAGAGACACCACTTCTAGCTAAAGCCTCTAAGGTATATCCTCCAACTCCACCTAGACCAAAAATAGCAACCTTCAAATTTTGTATTTTGTTGAAGTTAACTTCACCAATTAAAGAAACACTACGAGAAAATCTATCATCCATATGTAGTTAAAAAGTAAGTTTTTTTATTAAAAATGTCAATAAAAGTCGATTATTTTTTAATTTAATGAAGCACTTCCTAAATTAGAATAGACCACACACCCTCTGGTATTGGAAGTTAATTTGGTTGTATAAGAAGCGCTGGCAAAACTCACTGTATGTGTTCCCGAAGTTACAGTGGATGAAGAGCATAAAGTCTTAGTTAAAGATGTAGAAGGAGTTTTTTCGAATCCACCAAAAACAATAATCGTACAGTTAGAAAGAGTAACACTACCATCAGTATCCACTGCTGCCGCTCCAAAGTTTTCATTAGAAGCACTACCTGGACCTTTCACAATCACTACTCCTCCAGTTTGTGTATAAGTACCATTAGAATCAATGCCATCCGTATCTCCACTACCAGGAACACCAACATCTAAATATCCACCGCTCACCGTGATATTAGGAGTGCTACTTCCTTTACAAGCATTTAAGCCGTCATCTGTTGCAGCAATATAGGATTCTCCGCCACTGATACGAATACTATTAGCTTCTAATCCTTCGTAAGAAGAAGTGACTTCTAAATAGCCTCCGGCAATATATAAAATATTATCCGCATGTACTCCATCATCACTAGCGTATATAGAGGTATGTCCTCCCTCGATATGAACATTACCTAAAGCGGTAGAACCATTCTCTAAAACTCCATCTTTATTCGCGTGAATTGCATCATCATAAGTCTTAAAAGTTAGAGCCCCACTTTTAACGTAGACTTCGTTCATCGCTTTAATACCCTTTGCAGAGATAGAAGCACTATTAGAGTTACCACTAGAATAATTAGACCAGTTACCAAAATTAATACGCCCACTGCTAACAGAAATGGAAACCATATCATAGGCGCTATTAAAGGCCTTTGTATCGCTATAAGCGTTATATGAAGTCGTAGAGAAACTAGTAACATTACTTCCTGAATATCGATATAGAGTAAAGCTAGTTGCACCAGAAGGCTTTTCTATTTGATAAACGTGATATGTGTTACCACCTCCACCAGGTCCTCCAGGGCCACCAGCACCACCATTACTGATCGTGCCTTTATATGTAGCTCTATACCAAGCGTTATTAATATAAGCAGCGTAAGTATAGTTACCATTAGAATAGGTAGAGGAGCTCATTTTAAGATAGAAAGAGGATGAGCTTGTATCAATGGTCTCCCCACTATAGGAAGAATACTTATTAGTCCTAATATCCATTGTTAAAGGAATAGTATCATCAAGTTGTTCAATAACTGCATTATAAGAAGCATCAATCGCGTCTCCCCTAGAGTTAATAGTAAGAGTTCCACCATTAACGTTAATATTGCCTCTTTGTTTACCACTAGTAGAGACATCGGAATTATCACTATGTAGAGCGTCTCCTCCGCAAGATAAAGTAAGCGTTCCACTAGTAATGGTTACGCTGTCGTTACCTCTAATCGCATGATTAATCGCATTAATATTTAATGTTAAATTTTTGATTTTAACGTCATCTTTACCGTGAATTCCGTTTAAATATGAGGCATTTATAGTTAATTCACCTTGGCCTTTAAGTGTTAAATCTCCATCTTCGACATAGATAGCGCCTTTACCTTGACCATCAACATCTTCGTTATATGTAGAGCGGTTATCGTTAATATAATTAGTAGTTCCACTCTTCGCTGATATATCGATAGAGCCACAGCTAGCAACATAAATAGGTGAATTCTCTTCGCTAGTAATTTCTACTCCCTTTAAATTCAAAATCACTTCACCTTCAGGAGCGTTTACATAGATTTGTTTATAACTTCCCTTTAAATCATATTCCCCAGCTTCGGTAATGGTATAAACATCATCATCTGGGATATATGGACCTGGGTTTTCTTTTTCTAAGACTGTTAATAAGCAAGAAGCAAGATAACCACCATCTTCAGTGATGACACTGATGGTGGTTTCACCTTTATTTAAGGCTTCTACTATACCACTTTGATCAACACTAGCGACACTAGTATCACTACTATCCCATGTAACATTCTTGTTAGTGGCGTTATATGGAACAATCGTCGCAGTTAAAACGACTGTAGTATCTTCATATATTGATAATGTTTCATAATTTAATGAAACACCTTCGACACTTACTTCATCAGTGGTGACATTAACAAGACATGAAGCAGTATAGCCACCATTTTCGCTAATAACACTAATATAAGCTTGTCCTACTTCATGAGCGCTTACTAATCCTACATCACTCACACTAGCAATGGAGTTATTTGAACTCTTCCAACTGACATTCTTATTAGTGGCGTTACTTGGACTAATATAATAATGTAATTGAGCGTTATTTCCTTTCAAAAGGAAAATCTCTTCATCAACACTAATACCAGTAACATTAACAACACTTGGTGTATTATCTTTTACTTCAACTTCACAAGTTGCATTATATGAACCCGCAGTAGCGGTTATAGAGGCACTACCTACTTTTAGGGCGGTGAGCAATCCGTTATCAATAGAAGCAACGCTCTCATCACTACTCTTCCAGGTGATAGTCTTATCACTTGCGTTAGATGGAGTAAGCGTCGCTATTAAACGATAAGTATCTCCAATAGTTAATTCAAGACTAGATACGTCTAGACTAATACCAGTCACACTGATGGTCTCAGTATGTGTGGGAACAATGACAGTTCCTTGATTCGTGGAAACACTGCTAGAGGAACAAGAAGAAAGCATAAAAGGAGTTAATAAAACTAGAGTTAATAAAACTAATTTCTTCATAAATCTACCTCCTTTTATCTTTTAAGGACTTTTATTATACAAATAAAAGCAATTCGATTTCTAATGAAAATATAAATCTACTGATTGTTTCTTATAAAACAAAGCCGTAGAAATGAATAAATAAATTAGTGATAGAATATTAGAGTTATATGGCAATTAAACTTAACGAACATTTTACATTTAAAAAGATCTTAAAGATTACTATCTTCCCTATCTTCATGATGGTCTTTACTTCTTTATATTCCATCGTTGATGGTATTTTTATTGCTAATTTCGCTAGCGAATCTTCTTTTGCGGCGGTTAACCTTATCTTCCCGTTTCTCATGATTATTGGCTCCTTAGGCTTTATGTTTGGAACCGGTGGCAGTGCATTAGTAAGTAAATATTTAGGAGAAGGTAATAAACAGAAAGCTAGCAAAACCTTTTCCTTAATTATTTATAGCGCTGCTATTGTGGGTTTAGTGATATCTATCATCGGTGTCTTTTTAATTGAGCCAATAGTAAAAGCTATGGCTTCTTTATCACCCAACACTACTGAAGGAATGGTGAAAGAAGCAATTAAATATGGAAGGATACTTTGTTCTACTCAAGTCTTCTTTATTTTGCAAAACACTTTTCAGCCCTTCTTTTTAGTAAATGAAAAACCAAAAACGGGCTTCCTCTTTGTTTTAGGAGGTGGCTTATCCAATATGGTATTTGATGCTTTGTTTATTGGAGTGTGGCAGTTTGGTGTCGTCGGTGCGGCATTTGCCACTACTATTGGTTATCTTGTCGCCTCAATTGGTCCATTTTTCTACTTTATCTTTAATAAAGATAACAATATTACTTTAGGTAAAACTGAAGCCGTCTATAAAGACATATTCCAATCTATGTATAACGGTATCAGCGAATTCGTCGGTAATATCGCTATGAGTTTAGTCTCTATTATCTATAACGCTGTGTTATTAAAAGAATATGGGGCTAATGGAGTTTCAGCATATGGCATCATTATGTATGTCTCTTTTGTCTTTATGGCAATATTCATTGGTTATTCTATTGGCATTGCTCCTGTTATCTCTTTTAACTATGGAGCGAAAAATCATCATGAATTAAAAAATGTCTTCTTGAAAAGTTTAATCATTATAGGCTCCACTAGTTTAGTGATGTTTATCTTAGCCTATTTTGCTTCTAAACCTTTTGCTTCTATCTTCTCTAGTGGAGATGAAGCCTTATTAGCTTTATCCACTACGGCAATGAAGATATTCTCATTTACCTTTTTATTCTGTGGCTTTTCTATCTTCTTTTCTTCGTTTTTTACTGCACTCAACAATGGCACCATTTCAATGGTGATATCTTTATCAAGAACATTATTATTTCAAATTAGTTTTGCTTTTCTCTTCCCTATCTTGTTCGGCGCTAATGGTATCTGGTGGGCCATGACCGGAGGAGAGATATGTTGTTTAATTGTTGCGCTAATATTCATATTAACAAAAAGAAATAAATATCATTATTATTAAATGATAGTAAAGGTATGGGGGTCATATCTACCACAAGTAGGATCAGTATTACTATGTAATCCCATATCACTAGCTTCGATATAATATTTGACCTTATCCCCTTTAGCTAAGTTAGTAAATGTGTAGGTATAGTTAGATGTTTCTAAATATCTAGTCATATCTACTTTTTGATACTCTTCATTATTAATTGAATAATATAAAGAAACATCTTTAATCTCTTCTTGAGCATAGCTCACTATATTAGCCTTTACTAAATAACTTTCTTGTAAAGGTAGTTCATCATGAAGTACTTCTCGAGAATCAATAAAAAGCATATTCTTATCTGGAATTTCGTGTGTCCTACAGTGTAAGGCATCGGTATTTAAAAAGACACTATCTCCACTAGCGAAGCCTTTTAAACCCACGACTTCATAATTAGGAAGAGCTTCCTTATAAACCGCTAAAGCTTTTTGGTTATAAGTCTCGTTATCTCCTAAAGGCATATAAATATGATTATTCGCAATTAACGAATTAGTATAAGGCGCAACAGTATTACCACCTGGTTCTTCAATACGATAAACACGGTAGTTGTACCCATAAATACACTCAGTATTCGCTAACTCATTAGCCACTTGTTCATAATATGAATAGCGGGGATTAGAAGTAGGTAACTTAGCCACAATAATCTTATCAGGAGCCACTATCTTACCCCAGCAATCAATATGAGCAATATAGTCTCCCTGTGGATCAATAGTTATAACGTATCTATCCGTACCACAATATTGCTTCATTTTATTTTTCACATTGGTTTCGTTATTGTTATTCTCCTGCACCACTAAATCATCAGAAAAGGCTGTAAAACGCCCATCTTGCATAAGATTTCCACCCGTATGGACTAATGACATCTTTTGATAATCCATATCAAAATAAGTGGCTAATTTCGAAGGAACTTTATTTTGTTCTGGACGATCACGATTATAAGTAAAGTCCACTATTGATAAGTCGTAATTATTAAAAACATAGAAGGGAGAGAAGTCTCTTACCCAATACATATAATCATAATCAAGTGGCATATCTATGAAGGTGACATTATCCATATTAATATCAGCATTAGTAAAACTACTTCTTGCTTGTTCAATACGAGACTGTCCACGATTATTCGGATTAACTAAAATCAGGACTTTATTATCTTCCGCAATCTTTTTATAAACACTTAAAGGCATGTTATTGGGATAACACATCTTCACCATCTCTACTGGCTCAAACTCTGCAGGCATTCTTTTAGTTATATTTTCAATAACTTCATATTCTTCAGGAGGTTCGGGCTCAGGTTCCGGTTCAGGCTCGGGCTCAGGCACTGGTTCAGGTTCCGGCTCTGGTTCAATTGGAGTGGGTGTAGGTGTAGGAACAATAGGAGTCCCATCACTAGGCTTATTAGAAGTATTTGAACAACTAGAAAACACAAGTAGCGTCACTAACGATAATAAAGAAACCAACTTATTCTTTTTCATGCCAATACCTCACTGAGACAAATAATGCTTTTATTATATTATTGCTTATAGCAAAAAACACTACAAAAAAGATAAAAAGGATTGACATTATTAGGTCAATCCTATATTTCATAATACTATGTATTATAGGTGATTTTGGCCTAAATGGACAGAAATGATACAGTGGAACAAAACCACCCACCACTGGAACACTACTTTTTAAGCAATGCTTTTAATTCTTTTTTACTATTTGCTAAGTCACCAGTAAGCAATGGGATGAGCTTTTTAATCTCTTCAATGTCTTTGTCCCACCACTTCAATTCTAGGAGAAGATCAATTGTTTCTTTATCAAATCTATATTTCTTAACAACTGCGGGATTACCTACGACAACCGCATATGGAGGAACATCTTTTGCTACTACTGCATTCGCACCAATGATCGCTCCATCACCGATATGGACACCTGGTAATATTGTGGCCTTTTGTCCAATCCAAACATCATTACCTACGACTGTATCGCCACGATTTCCTCTATCTCCAAAAGATCTAGATAAACCTTTAAATTCATCAATTATTTCAAAAGGATAAGTTGTTAAACAATCTAACATGTGATTAGCGCCATTCATCACAAATTCGACACCTCTTGCAATAGCAACAAACTTACCGATGATGAGTTTATCGCCCATAAAGTCATAATGATGGGTAACGTGTTTTTCAAATGATTCTGGTCCATCTTCACTATCATCGTAGTAAGAATAATCACCAACTATGATATTTGGTCTAGTGATGACACTTTTGATATAGCAAAATGATTTAAACTGAGAATTTGGATATATAGGTTTAATCTCTTTGTCCATATATTAGCCCCTATTTCATTTCTTTAATAACTTTTGCAGGGTTACCACCTACAACCACATTACTAGGAACATCCTTGGTCACAACCGCTCCTGCAGCAACAACACTATTTTCTCCAATTGTTACTCCAGGACAGATAATTGCCCCAATGCATATCCAAGCATTCTTTTTTATAGTGACTTTTTTAAAATAAAATTTATGATGTCGTTCTTTTAAGTCGTGATTAACAGTGGCGATTTTCACATCTGGTCCGATTAAAACACCATCTTCAATATCTATAATGCCAGCCGAAA
>CAMYVX010000013.1 GCA_947302535.1 uncultured Caryophanales bacterium | reverse complement strand
AGAATTAATCTGGTTTTTCTTAAAAACGGAATTTACTTTAAGAATTCACGCTCACGTGAGGTAGGAGCCGCTATATCTTGGAGATAAAAAACATATTTATGAAAATATTTTTAAAATTTTGGCATTTTTCGTTGTCTATATATATAAATAGGAGGTTCCAATCATGGAAGAAGATAAAAATTCAATTAAATTTGCTTATTATTTTCGAAAAACCAAACCTACTGAAGGCTACCCTTCGTTAGGAAATAAGCATTTACAAAACGTCGGTGTAGTCAATCAGCTAACGTGGCTTAAAAAGATGATTGAATATATCGATGTGTCATCGGTATACGAATTACGTTACGACTTGAAAAAAGGAGAAATATATGAGGTCGACTTTGGCATAGGTATTAATAGCGAATTCTCAAATAGGCATTACGCTGTTGTTTTAGTCGATTCAAAACCTTTTAATCCTCTTGTCTTAGTCTGTCCACTAAAGACAAATCATACAGGAGGGCATCGAAGAAGCGATGTAAACATAGGAATAGTGGAAGATCTCTCCAAAGAAAGAGAAACATTAGCAGTCGTAAACCAAATAAGAACAATTGACAAATTTAGAATTCAAAGAAAAAACTTAATCGGTTTAAAAAGACCAGAATGTTCTATCTATGAAGATGATGAAGAGACGCTAGAGGAAGAAAGTACGCCAAACGTTTTGAGGTTAACAAAAGCTCAGTTAGAAATGATACTTCTAAAATATGTTAGCTTCCTGGTCAAGAATGGCGACGAGGAAGATGGCAAAAATATTAGTAGATAATTAGTACATTTTGTAGGCAAACGAATATGTGGAAAACTCACTAATTTAACGTGTTTGTTTGTGTAATCTAAATATTGTGCTTCATTTTTATGCTGTATTAATTATATTAAATTAATTTCTAGTTAACATAATGACAATTATGCGAAGTTATGTATTTTTAAAGAATTTATAGTGGAAAAGAGGTATTCAATACACAAAAGAAAAAATGGGTTTCCCCACTTACTTCATCTTAATTTATATATTGATCAATGGATTATACTAAATAATACTTGAAGCATTTTAAGGTTAAATAATTTTGTGTCCCTTTTTCTTTTTCTTCAAGGAATTCCTTATTGGCTTTCAAGACTATTTTGAAGCCTTCTTGAACGCTGTTATTCATCATAGCGGCTATTAATGAAGACGAATCATAGTCTCTAATAGGATCAATCTTGTCAGCGGCGTATATGATTTGGGCAATTTCATTCATTTTTTCATTTCCAGTGCAATGATAACGGATAGCGGAAAGCATTTCTTTATTCTCTACACCAAAAATTTCCTTAGCTAAGTGCTCTCCAACGAACTGATGATAGGCATATTTCGGTAAATCTAGATATTCTGGATAGTATTTTTCCATAATTTGTTTACTATCAGGGCATTCTTTTCCAATATCGTGGAGCAAAGCCGCTATATAAACCTTATCAGCGTCCTTCATCTCATGCTTTTTAGCAATATCATAAGCTAATCTAGCTACAGAAATAGAATGAGCCAATCTTTTTTCTGACATCATCGTGGATATTTTTTTAATAAAATACAGTTTATTATCTTCGATAAATCTAAGAACCTTTGGATCAACCTTAATGGATTTTAAGTTTCTGATGCTAGTGGAATCAATATCTAAAAGTTCCCCACTATCGATAGCTAACATATGATATTTATCAATGTTTTCTAAGCTATTGTCATACCCAGGGCGCTTAAAGAAAACAATATGAGCTAATTTAGATAGTTCTAAAGCATCTTTCCATTTATGAAAGTTATTAACTTGATCACTACCAATAAGATAAAACAGTTCATCGTTTGGATATTTATTTTTAAAATAACGAACTGTGTCGATAGAGTAATTCTCTTGTTTACCACTATTTATCTCAAAAAGGTCGACGCTAAAGCCTTTTAGCCCTTCTATCGATAAATTAATCATTTCCACTTTAAATTCGGCTGGAATGGACTCTTTTTTCCATATAGAAATAGGAGCGGGAACAAAAATAACTTCTGCATTTAAAAAGCGAGAAGCTTCTTTTGCCATATTAATATGACCCAAATGAATCGGGTCAAATCCACCACCGAATATTATTCTGTTCATTTATTTCTTTAAAACAATTTTTGGATTCTTTTCATTACGGCGGTAAAGAATAATAACGTGGCCTAGTGTTTGTACTAATTCGGCTTTTAATTCTTTGACTAATTTTGAAGACAAATCTTCAATATCATCACTTGCTGACTTCATAACGTCAATTTTGATGAGCTCGTGGGCTGTCAAAGCTTTATCAAGCATATCTAAAACAGTTGGTCCGATTTCATTCTTACCAATTTGATATTTTATATCAAGATTATTTGCTAAACTCTTCAGTTGCTTCTTTTGTTGTTGAGTGAGCATTATTTATGTCTCCTTACTTTGGATAAACATTCCTTTACAGCAACACCTTTTGGTAAGAAGACACGAATAATTTGTCCTCTGGCTTCAAATGTCACCCAGCCTAAACCCATAATGCCGATATCATGAAGTTGTTCATCATCTTCCATTGTGTATTCAAAGACATCATAGTCTGTAAATTGAGAAATATGATCACTAACTGGTCTTACAGTTCTTTTTACGAAGTTCTCCAAGAACTCACTTTTAACTTGAGAGGCATCGACCTTCTTAATTTCCACCATTTCTGAAGAATAGAATTTCATGGATGTGTATTTACCACTTTCTAAGACAAAGGCACCTAAAGAACCAATGATAAAGGCATCACCTTCTCTAAGGTGAACAGTTTTAACATCGATTTTCTCTTTTGGAGTAATCATTCTTATGACATCTTTTTCCACTTTACCTAAAGTGTTGTTAATTAAGGAGAATCCAGGTACTTCATAGAAAGTAGATTCCTTATCGAAAGGAATTTCTAAAATCTTCGCATTGGTATTTGGATATGTCTCTGTTTTAATAATACGTTTAGAATTATTGGAATAAGCCTTTAAGGCTTTGTTGATTAAGGAAGTCTTGCCGGAAACAGAAGAGCCAATCATATAAACATCACGGCCCGCTCTATCGTGCTCTAAGTCGCTTAAGACCTTTTTAGAATCAAAATCATCACTATTACCAAAAACAAGAATCTTCTTAGGAACAATACCAACTTCCGCAAATCTTTCTTTGAGGAATAATTTGACCGTGGCTTCTTTAACAGTTCTTGGGAATAAATCAAATTTATTACCAATGACAATAACATCTAGTTTATTAAGTTTATCGGCAACACGGTGGCTTAAGAATCCGTTAAAGGAGAATAAATCAACAACCCAAAGGATTAAGGCATCGGAAATAACCGCCTCATCTAAGATAGTTAAGATATCATCATCAGCGTCTTCTTCTAATAAACCAGTATTAACTGCTTTCATTCTTGCATAGCAAGTTTCGCAATAAATAACTTGTTCCTCAGCATTGTCTTGAAGAAGAATTCCCTCAGGAACATAACCGGAAACATCTTTATTCTTGTACTGTAAGATATCTCCACAGTTATAACAACGCATTACTCTACTTAATTTGCCCATAAACTTTCCTCCAGTCAGGTAATAAGCCTTTTTTCATCATTCTTTTTCTTAATGGTCTATCAAAGATACGGTTTATATGAGTGGTCCATTGATCTTCTTTAACAATCTTTTCTGTAAGAACCACTCTGATTTTAGCTCTATTAGCCGCGCCAACATCAGTCATAAGTTGGTCGCCAACCAACATAACTTCATCTCTATTAAGATTATTATCTTTGATAAAGCGATTGATTTTTCCTGCGAAAGGTTTTCTTGCGCTCCAAACGTAAGGAACATCTAAATCGTGAGCATAACTACCTACACGTTTACCCTTATTATTAGAAATAATAACAAGTTTGATACCAACCTTATTAAGAGCTTCTTTTAAGTCATATGCTCTTTGGCCTGGATGATATAGACGATAGCTATCAAGTGTATTATCTAAATCAGCAATCAAAACTTTGACATTAGATTTAACAAAGAAATCGACATCGATTTCATAAATTGACAAAGCATGAGCATAAACTTTCTTTCGCATATTAATATGATAACGGAAAAAGTCTAATTTTAGTAGACTTTAGACAAAAAAATCTTTGTTTGGGTTGTCTATATCGTAATTATAAGACTCCTTGCAAAGATTTTTGGTATATTTACTATTACTAATTATCTACTAACTTTATACTATTTAATTAATGTTAATACTTTGTATTATTCATCTAAGTCATCAAAGATAGAGATTTGTTCGAACCCTTTAGCGTCTTCCTTAGTTTTCTTTTCTTCTTTTTCGATGGCTTTTGGCTCTTCGTTAACAATTTCTGGTTCGTTATTCTCATTTTCTTCGATTAAAGAGACAGGATTTTCGTCTTCTTCTTTAACATCTTCGTTAGGTGCGATTTCGTTATAGAAATTAGAAACATCGATCTTCTTTTCTTTTATTTGTACTGGGCGAGAAACACTTCTAGTGTTTATTCTTTCAATTTTCGCATCAGTAACAAACTCTAATCTAGATTTAGCGGGGATATCGATGTTCTTCTTTGCGTATTTAGCAATATCAAAGAGATGGAAATCATCAAAGCTCATTTCTTTAACATCTCCATTGGAGATGTATAAATCTAAAAGAATAGAATCTAAACTCTTATCCACTTTCACTGCAGTTAAAACAGTATGTGGCTCGCCTTTAAAGCTAGGAACCGCTAATTGAGGTTTTCCTAAACGCGCGGTGCGCATAAACTTAGTATTATCTAAAACGCGCATATGACCTTCGTTTGTAAAGATCATAAATTTTGATTTTTCTTCTTCATCAAACGTTAATAATGCAATAGCATTATTCTTTCCTAAATTACTAATGGATTTAACGCCACCGGCCTTATTACCAAGTATCGTTAATTCATTTTCATTAAAGTATGTTGCCATGCCGTTTGTGGTCAAAACCAAGACATCAGAATTACCAGTTAATAATTGAATAGAAACAACTTCATCTCCTTTGATGAGATTCATATATCTAGCTGGTTTACTTCTCTTGCTAGCTTCAATATTTGCTAATGACATACGTTTAATTTGACCAAATTTGGTCAATATAGCTAAGTAAATATCATCTCTAAATACTGAGATAGCTAAAGATTTGATGATTTTTTCACCAACTGCAAGGGTCACTAAACTATTTAAATGGACGCCTTCGTCTTTCCATCTATTTTCCGTTAAAATATTGACTGGTAAGCAAGCATAATTGCCATGGTTTGTAAAACAAACCAAATAATCGGTGGTAAAGGCTGAATCCGCTCCAATAATAACATCTCCATCCTTTAATCCAGGGAGTAAGCCATCTTTAGAACCCTTAAATGATTTGATGCTAGAACGTTTAACATAGCCATCTCTACTAACAGAGAGCATGATTTCTTCTTTAGCGATAAGTTCTCTTTTATCTACGATGATTTCTTCCTCTTTGTCTAAAATCTGGCTACGACGTTCGTCTCCATATTTATCCACAATCGCTTTTAAGTCTTTAATAATGACACGATTGAGTTTATTAGAATCTTCAAGGATACCCTTAAGGGTATCAATATCAGCGATTAATTGTTTCTTTTCGTTTTCAAAAATTTCTTCATCGGTGTGGCTCAATTTATATAAAGGCATCATGACGATAGCTTCGGCTTGTTCATTAGTAAAATCAAAGCGTTTCATCAAATTCGTCTTAGAATCGGCTTTATCAAGTGATTTTCTAATAATTTCCACTACTTCGTTGATGTTAATTGAGGCTGTAATTAAAGCTTCCACGATATGTAAACGATTTGTGAACTTCACAAGATCATATTTACTTCTTCTAGTAATGACATCAACTTGATGAGTAATATAAGCATCAACAAAGTCCAATAGATTAAGAGTCTTTGGTCTTCCATTGACTATAGCCACCATATTTGCGGTGTATGATGTATGAAGTGATGTCTTTGACATCAAGTATTTTAATAGTAATTCAACTTTAGCATCTTTTTTGCAGTCGATGACAATGCGAATACCCTTCCAATCACTCTCATCTCTAATCTCTAATAAGCCAGAAACAGCCTTGGAATGGATAATCTTATCAATTTCATACACTAAAGCAGATTTCACTAATTTATAAGGGATTTCGCTGATAACAATCTGAGTATTTTCTTTATTTCTTACTATTTCTGTTTTCGCAGCAATTTCTATTCTTCCACGACCCGTTAAATATATATTCTTAAGTCCTTCACTACGGTAAATAATACCTCCACCTGGGAAGTCCGGACCTTTAACAAATTGAAGTAAATCTTCAATATCCGCAGTTTTATGGTTAATACGATAGATAATTGCATCAACAATTTCGCCTAAATTATGAGGTGGAATTTCTGTGGCTAAACCAACAGCAATGCCTTCGGTACCGTTCATTAATAAGTTAGGGAATCTTGATGGTAAAACTACAGGTTCAAATTCAGTATCGTCAAAGTTTAACTGCATATCAACAGTCTCTTTTTCGATATCTTTAACCATTTCGTTGCTTAACTCAGATAAACGAGATTCGGTATAACGATAAGCCGCTGGTTGGTCGCCATCAATACTACCATTATTACCTTGAAAGTCGATTAATGGATAACGAACTTTCCAATCTTGGCTCATACGAGCCAATGCTTCATAAATTGAAGTATCGCCGTGTGGGTGGAAAGTACCCATAACAGCACCAACAGTATGAGCGCATTTTTTGGTTGGTTTATTAAATGTATTACCCGATTTATACATCGAGAAAATGATTCTTCTTTGAACGGGTTTTAAGCCATCTCTAACATCAGGGATAGCACGGTCTTGAATAACGTATTTAGCGTATGTTGCGTAACGATCAGACATGACCTCTTCAAGAGGAGAAATGGAGATGTTTTCATTAATTTCTTCAAGAAGCTCTACTTTTTTCTTTGCCATTATTTGACCTCCTTGATGAATGTATCAATTTCATCGAAATTGACATTTTCTTCCACCCAACGTTTCCTCGATGAGGTATCTTTACCCATTAAAGTGGAGACTCTATTTTCCGCAAGCAAAGGATCTTCAATATCCACTTGAATAAGTAATCTACTTCTTGGATCCATAGTTGTTTCTTTTAATTGAATCGCATCCATTTCACCAAGCCCTTTATAGCGAGAAACTTTATAGCCTCGACCAATTTTTTCTTTTGCTCTTTCTAATCCTTCGTCATCCCAAGCATATTCTTGGACCATTTTATGACCTTCTTCTTTATATATTCTATATAAAGGTGGAACAGCAATAAATACATGCCCACTAGTGATAAGTGGTCTCATATAGTGATAGAAGAATGTAAGTAATAATGTTTGAATATGAGCACCATCAGTATCAGCATCGGTCATGATAATGATTTTGCCATAATGAATATCATCAATATCAAAAGCTTGACCAAATCCCGCTCCAATAGTGTTAATAATTGTGGCAATTTCTTCGTTCTTTAAAAGTTGAGAAACTTGTAAACCATCAGTATTAAGAGGTTTACCTCTTAAAGGAAGAATAGCTTGATGTATTCTATCTCTACCTTTTTTCGCTGATCCGCCAGCAGAATCACCTTCAACGATGAATAATTCGTTTTTCAAATAGTCCTTACTTTGAGCAGGAGTTAATTTATCAGAAAGAATGACTTCGGTTTTTGTCTTTTTTGCGCTTCTTGCTTCATCTTTTGCTTTTCTTGCGGCAATTCTAGCTTGTTGCGCATCAACGCATTTTTTGATTAAATTTAAGCCTAATTCTTTGTTTTCAGTGAGATAATAAGTTAACTTATTATAAATAAAATTTTGTACAATGTAGGTTGCTTCTGGAGTTCCTAGTTTTCCTTTAGTTTGTCCTTCAAATTCCAAAGAAGATTCAGGAATCTTTAATGAAATTAAAGCTGTTAAACCTTCACGAATATCACTGCCTTCAAGCTTCTTTCCTTTTAAAAGATTGAAGTTTTCAGCGAATTCATTAACAGCGCGAGTAATACCTGCTTTGAAACCCACTTCGTGGGTTCCACCTTCCTTGGTTCTAATATTATTCGCGTAAGAAAGGATGGTTTCGTTATAGTCTTCGTTACAGTATTGAAGTGCAACTTCGCTAGAAATACCAGTTTCATTATCGTAGTCGGTGAAATGGATAACTGGAGTTAAATGTTTCTTGTTTATGTTAATATTATTAACATATTCCACTAATCCATTCTCATAATAGAACTCCTGAGTCTCGTTAATTCTTTCATCAATTAAGACAAAACGAACACCGCTCATCAAGAAAGCAGATTCTTGTAAATGGCCTGCGATTATGTCTCTTTTGAACTCAACTGTAGAGAAAATCTTCTTGTCAGGCTTAAATCTTACCAATGTTCCGTGTTTCTTAGTTGTTCCTCTTTTCTCTAATGGGACAACAAGATTACCGCCATTTTCGAAGCGGATAAATGATATATCACCGTTTAAATAAACGGTGACCTCTAACCATTCACTTAATGCATTAGTAACAGAAGCACCAACACCATGTAAACCAGCAGCGCTTTGATAGACCTTACTATTGAACTTTCCACCAGCATGTAATTCAGTAAAAACCACTTCAACAGCTGGTTTTCCTGTTTCTTTATTGATGCCAGTAGGAATTCCGCGACCTTCATCAAGGACAGAACATGATCCATCTTTATGTAAAGTGACAACAATTTTATTACCAAAACCAGATAATGCTTCATCAACAGCATTATCGACAACTTCCCACACTAAATGATGAAGACCATTAGCGTTGGTGGAGCCAATGTACATAGCTGGTCTTTTGCGAACGCCTTCAAGTCCTTGTAGGATATGAATATCATCAGCGCCATATGAAGATTTAAAATTGTTATCTGACATTTATGACCTCGTTTAAACGTTAATAATTATAAACAATATTTGTAGAAAATATAAAGTTATTTAGTATAATAAATAGCGTGTAAAAGGAGGCTAAAAAATGAATATATTATACAATATATTAGCCGTATTATTCTGTTTCATTCTTGGTTATCTTTTTGGTTCTTTTCCAACAGCTATAGTTGTTGGTAAAGTGTTCTACCATCAGGATCCTCGCGATTATGGCTCAAAAAATGCTGGTGGCACAAACGCTGGAAGATTATGGGGCAAAAAAGTTGGTTTAAGTATCATTTTATTTGATATGGTCAAGACAATCGCTCCAATGTGGATCTGTTGGGCGCTTTTCACTTTCATCAAATTCGATGGAAAAGCTTTATGTCCTTCTGTAGATTTAGTTAATAATTTTGGTCTAAATTCTGCTTATATTATCCCTTGGCCAGTCTATTGGATGTCACTTTTAGGCTGTATGATTGGACATTGTTATCCAATTTACGCTAAATTTAAAGGTGGTAAAGGGGTTTCCTGTTTCATGGGTTGTACAGTAACAACGACATGGATGTTAGGGTTAATTCCTGGATTATTATATTTTGCTATTTTGAAGTGGAAAAAATATGTTTCGCTTGCTTCTATTTTAACCTCTATTATCATCACTGTTCTTACATGGATCTGGGTGATTCTAGTTATGTGCAAGGTTGTTCCAGCTTCTTTATATAGCCTTCCTACTTATGGAATTAATTTAAATATCAACTGGGTTTTTGCTTCTATTGAAACCATCATGTGCATTATCCTTGTTGTCCGTCATAGAGGTAATATTGAACGCTTAAAAGCCGGAACTGAAAGAACAATTTCCTGGATGAAGTAATAGTTATTCTCTAGTATATTTTTAGTAGAAGTCCCTATGTATAGGGATTTTCTTTTTGGCTTTAAAATCAATGCTTAAATTTCGAGCTCGTTTTTAGCCATTTTAGGAAAAGAAAAGATGCTGGTTAGGCATCTATTCATATATTTATATTTGCTTGCCTTAAAACCTCTTTTATTAGGCAAAATAAAATCCCACATTTGTGGGAAATTATTTAACGAGCATCGTTCATTGATTTCATGATTTCGCGAACTTGCTTTTCACTGGGTTTACGTCCCATTTGTGTGAGCATAACGCGAATCATTTTTTCGTTAATCGGAGGATTGTCACGGAGTTGTTTTTTAAACAAAGCTCTAGCTCCAAAGAATCCACCAACTAATCCAAGGATTAAAGTTCCAACAGCGATGCCAATAGCACCACCAACGGCCATATCAGCTAATATAAACATAAATGTTTCTCCTAGGCTCTTCCGTCGTATTCACCGTTATCTGTACGAACAAGAACTTCTTCGCCTTCTTCTATGAATAATGGGACGCGGACTTTAAGTCCGGTTTCTAATGTTGCTGGTTTTGTTGGTTTATTCACTGTATCACCACGGATAGCGGGTTCGCAGGAAACAATTTTAAGAGCAACTTTAGCTGGTAAGTTGATACCAAGGATTTCTCCTTCGTAGGCTGTGATTTCAACAATTTCATCGCCTTTAAGGAATTGGATTTCCCATTGCAAACGATCTTTGCTGATTTCAATTTGTTCGTATGTTTCTTGATCCATGAAGCATAAAGCATCGCCTGTATCATAAAGATATTGCATTTGCTTTTTGTCTAAACGGATGTTTTCTACCATGTAGCCACTGTTACGAGCAATTTCAACGATAGCGCCAGTTCTCATGTTTCTCACTTTGACTTTCGCTACCATTTTTCTCATAGCGGTTTTATTTAATAAAATGTCCTCAACACGATAGAGATTACCTTCATCAATGAAGTAGTTACCAGGTCTTAATTCTGTTACGTTAACCATTTTTTTAAATCTCCTTTTATTTTTTGAACTTTTGTATTATAGCAAATTCCTTTTACTTTAGAAAAGGATTTGATTTTCTTTCTCTAGCAATTGAAGTAAAACTTCCATGGCCAGGATAAACTTTTGTTTCATCTGGTAAAGCCAGAATCTTACTAATAGAGTTAGCGAAATCCTTTCTTGAAGATGTTGGTAAATCACATCGACCTACTGAGCCTTCAAAAAGGAAATCTCCCGAGAATAAAGCTTTGCTTTCTTTTAAGTAATAACATAATGATCCTTTAGTATGAAAAGGCGTAGCTATAACGGAGATGGGTTCATCTAATATGTCAATCGCATCACCATCATTAACCAAAGTTACTTCTTCGTCCACGATTACTTCGTTTTCGCCCATATAAGAACAATTAAACAAAGTGTTAGTTAAAGTTTCTTTCTCCTCAAAAGAAATATAGACAGGACAATTGAAAGCGGTTACTAACCTACTAACGCCTCTAATATGGTCAAAGTGTCCATGTGTTAGTAATATGGCTTTTAAAACAAGATTATTCTTCCTAATGTAGTTTATGAGATTATCATTATCTTTACTTGGATCAATAACTACACAAGATGATGATTTATCAATTAATAAATACGTATTAGCGAATAAATCATCTATATCATCATAAATAAATGGAACTATTTTCATAACTTAATAAGAAAAAAATAGGCAAAGCCTATTATTTCTTTTTCTCACGGTGAAGTGTGTTTTTCTTACATCTTGGGCAATATTTGCTTCTTTCAAGACGGTCAGGATTTTTCTTTTTATTTTTACTTGTCAAATAATTTTCTTCACCACATTCAGTACATTTTAATGTGATTGAAATTCTATCTTGTTTATTTGCCATATCACTACTCTCCTTAAAGTCGTTAACTATTATATATAATATGTTGATTAAAATGCAATAATTTCATTCAATCAACAAACCAATAGTTTATGTACTTATTTTAAATGTGTATATAAAACTCTGAATGACCGCCAACACCCCATCTAAAATAAAATATGCCGCCCTCACTCGGAGGCTCTTCTTGTTCGATCGTAACTTTGAAAAGCAGCTGTTCAGGAAGACATAAAATATCATCTAGATTATTAGGTTTTGAATAACTACAGGAAAAATATCCAAGATGTCTTAGATAAAAACTACTTTGCAATAGTACAATATTAAAGTTATTCCCCAGCTCCCTTTTACAATATTCAACCAGTGTATTATCATTATCATAATTCATGAATTGAACAGTATAATCAACAAGGAAAGAATTATTATTTTTGATAATCTCGAAGGAGACAAAAAAAGTAACACCATGACACTCGCTGTCTTCGGATCCAAAGGTAACTGGCCTATCCATATACCCATGATAACGGTAGAAGGGAAGAGAATTATCTGGAGACGAACTAGAGTAACATCCAGCAATTAATAAAACGGATAAAACGCCTATTGATTTAAAAAGATTAAAATTTGTTTTCGTATGGCTAACTCCTCCTAACAAAGAGATAAATCGACAATGTTTTCGCTAGCGACAACAAAAATAAATGAATCAGAATAATAAGGATCGAAAAATATAGGACCTGTCCACATTTGACCTTCATCTATTTTGTTAGAAAATCCATCATCAACTCTAAAGAAGATTCTGGGTAAAGAAAAATTAAAAAAGCCGCTAATCCCAAAATTATATGTTTCATAGCCAACTACACACATAGCATGATTGCCATATGTTTCAGATCCGGATACCCCGATAAAACTAGACATTTCATCATTTATTCGATTTTTCACTACTCCTGTATCGCTACAAAAACCTGTAGTTATTTGATAATTATAGAAACCATCGACATAACTAATCAAATCCATTGATCTTAAAAATTGGAAATCGCTGCCCTCATCGTAACAATATTCAAGTGCGCGGTTTCTAATGTGATTATACAAACCAGGAATTTTTTCCAAACAGTTATATCCGTGCCATTCAGTGCCGATTCTTTGACGGTAATTGACGGACCAGTTTCCAATTTCAACGAGATCATGGTAATGTGGATCGTCGCTAATGTCATCTAAACAGTCAATATATGTATCACCATAATAAAATGTAGGGGCCCATCCATTTATACCCATGTGAAGCAACATAGAGTAAGTAGCGTTTAAAACGCAATTGCATTCGCTTCCGCCTGCATTATTGAGATAAAAGCTTGTATCAAACTGATATACATTCATTGTATTGTTGAGGCAAGATGAAAAAACATTTGTAACTGTAAATCCAGCATATCTATCATCAATATAATCATCTAAATCATAAATCGTGCCGTCACCAGGCCTAATTTGGCCGTTATGACTGACGCCATTACTTTGCGAACCTTCTGCACTTGATGTTTTAATTGTATAAACTCTATCATCAATAAGCTCTATGAGTTCATCGTCTTTTTTGTAATAAAATGTATTGCCTCTATAAAAGATTTCATCGTAATCATTTAAATCATCTTTATAGGTGTAATCACGATTTGTAACTTCCACTACTGTTTTATTGGAATCGACAATAGCAAAGCCTTTATCGAAACCTAGATAATATAAGTCATCTTCATTATTCATCTTACGACAAACTAGAAGTTCAGTGGCTAATAATTTATCTTTCGAAGCTTCATTATAAGCATCAATTAATTTTTGATAATTATTTCTTAATAAAGTTATATAATCTTCATCTTCTCCAATCTCTTTTCTAGATTTGATGATTGTTTTATTGTTATCAAGAGAAGAAGAAATAATGTTTTTGTTTAAATATAGACTACTATTAAGCAAAGAAACTATGTAGAGGACATTAAGGCAAAGTAATAATTTCATGATGCTTCTCCTTTATCAACTGAATAGTCTTTTATCGAGAAATAGTAATAGAATTTATTATTAAAGTTTTCAGTTGCTTCCGATTCTATCAAAGAGAAGAATATATAGTAGTAATCCAAAAATAATTCAAAATGAACATCGTACCATTTTAAAGAGAAACTAAGGGTTAATTCTTCTAAATTTGCCGTTTCAGTAAAGATAAGAGGATTGTCGTAGTCATAAACAAAATGATTGCCATACAAAGCTTTACCGATACCAAAGATATGTTCTTCTAGTAAAAGACTATGCAGAGTATCAATGTCTGTTGTGTAATTGAATAATTCTATTTCCCCCTCAATTGTGTATGAGTAATCACCGTTATCAACATAGTTGCAACTAACCATAAAAGCAAAATCATATTCATCTTTTATTGCAGTGATATATTTGTTCTTAGGGACGTATTTATATAACCGCCACGACAAGCGATGTTCTCTTCTAGGAGAAGAAGAGGAAGAGCTGCCACAAGAAACAATGCTCAATGACGAAAAAAGCAAAGAAGATAGAAGCACTAGTCTTTTGAGATTATGAATAATCATAGAAATATCCTAGATTTATTCTAACAAATAAAAGTTTGAATAACACTCTTTTTTGTATTTTGTTTTTAAATCATTTATATGCTGAATTATAATATTGGTATGGAAAGAATAAATACTCGTCCCGTTTTTATAAACGGATTACAAATTGGAGGACAAAATAAAGTTGTCATCCAATCGATGTGCAATATTAAAACAGAAAACTATTTAGAAGTGTCTAAACAAATCAACGAATGCGCTTTATTAGGAGCGCAGATGATGCGTGTCTCTATCATGGACGAAAAAGACGCTTTAGCTATTAAAGAGATTAAGAAAAGAATATCTATTCCTTTAGTGGCCGATATTCATTTTGATTATCGTTTAGCTTTACTAGCGATGGAAAACGGTGTTGATAAAGTTAGAATTAATCCAGGCAACATCGGAAGCAAAGAAAACGTTAAAAAGGTTGTTGATTTAGCAAAAGAAAAACACATTCCTATTAGAATAGGAGTTAATTCTGGTTCTTTAGATAAAGAAGTCCATGATTATTCTTCCTTATATAACGCTCAAAAACTTGTTGAAAGCGCGGCTAAACACGTCAGAATCTTAGAAGAATTAGATTTCCATGATATTGTCATTTCCTTAAAAGGAAGTAATGTTAAAGAAACTATTGAAGCCTATAGATTAGCTAGCAAGACTTTCCCCTATCCACTTCATTTAGGTATTACAGAAGCTGGCTTTAAAGACATTTCTTTAATTAGAAGCGCTGCGGGATTAGCCCCACTTCTTTTAGAAGGAATTGGAGATACTATCCGTATTTCTATTTCTGGAGATCCAAAGGATGAAGTTATTGCTGCTAAACGTTTATTACATGACTGCGATTTATATCCTAATTATCCAACCCTAGTAGCGTGCCCCACTTGTGGTCGCACCCAAGTTGATGTTACTGGTCTAGCTAATAAGGTTATGAACTATTTAGAAACTATTAATAAAGCCATCCATGTTGCGATAATGGGCTGTGTGGTTAATGGACCAGGAGAAGCGAAAAACGCTGATATCGGTATCGCGGGAGGATATCACCAATTCGTTATCTTTAAAAAAGATAAGATTATTAAAAAAGTCCCAGAAGACGAAGCTTTTGAGGCTTTAATAAATGAAATAGAGAAGATGTAATTATTCTAATTCGTCTCTCCAAGCATTAACGAATTCGCCATCTTTAAACATGGCGATTTCTTTTTTGTATGGAGGTTTATCTAAATAATATGGAGTTTCTAATATTTTAGGGATATTAACTAAACGAGGATTATTGACATATTTATTTAATGTTTCAAAGCCTATCTCGCCATATCCAATATTTTCATGTCTATCTTTATGCGCGCCGATTGGATTTTTAGAATCATTAACATGGATAACTAATAATCTATCTAAACCAATGACTCTATCAAATTCATCTAATATACCTTCGACATCATGGACGTTGTAACCAGCGTCATTGATGTGACAAGTATCTAAACAAACGCCAAGTCTATCTTTATATTGACATAAGTCAATAATTTGTCTAATTTCTTCAAAGGTAATGCCTAATTCGCTACCTTTACCCGACATTGTTTCTAAAGCAATTTTGACGTCAGTGTGATTTTGTTCAAAAACTTTATCTAGCGCTTCTGCAATATTCTTAATACCAACATCGCGGCCCTGATTAACGTGAGCCCCTGGATGAAGCACTAATATTTTGGCATTAAATGCCGCGGTTCTATTAAGTTCATCATTAATAACTCTAATAGACATCTCAAAGAGATCTTCTTTAGTTTTGTTCGCGGGATTAACTATATATGGAGCGTGCACGACTAATTTAGATTCATCGATATGATTTTCTAATAGAAGCTTTCTTCCTTCTTCTATTCTTAATCTTTCTAAAGGTAGGCGATAAGAATTTTGTGGGGCTCCAGTATAAAACATAAAAGTCGTTGCCCCATAACTTAAAGCTTCTTGAACACTCCCTAAATAGAACAAGGGAGAATTTAAACTAACGTGAGAGCCAATAATCAATTTATCATTACGCATAAGTATTTCTTCTTTTTATTTTCAATATGTTAACATATTTAAAGGTAAAAATAATGAAAATTACTATTTTAGAACCTCATGGATATTGTTCGGGAGTGGCAAGAGCCATCTCCATCGCTTTAAAAGTCAAAGAAGAATATCCATCCACTCCGATTCATATATTAGGAATGCTCGTTCATAATGAGGCCGTTGCATCCTTTTTAAAGGAAAAAGGAATAAATACTTTAACTAGTAAAGAAAAAAGCCTAGAGGAGCTTCTTTTAAGCGTTAAAGAAAAAGAGATTATTATCTTTACTGCTCACGGACATCCTTATCAGTTAGAAGAAATTGCCAAAGAAAAGAATTTAATTGTTTTTGATGCGGTTTGTCCTAAGGTACAAGCTAATTTATCTTTAATTAAGTCTGAAATAAATACGGGTCACGAAATAATCTATATCGGCTATAAGAATCATCCAGAAACTAATGCTTCTTTATCTATTGATAAAAATGTTCATCTATATGATGTTAATAATGGTTTTGCTTCCTTAAATATTCAAGATAAATCCCCTCTTATCTTAAATCAGACCACGCTTAATTATTTTGAAATTAAAAATATCCACGAACAATTAAAGTCTATCTATCCTGAGGCTCGTATTCTTAATGAGGTATGCCCCACGACTAGATTAAGACAAGAATCTTTAATTAATCTAGATAAAGATGTGGATGCCATTCTTATTATTGGCGATCCAAAAAGTAGCAACACGACTCGTTTATATGAAGTGGCTAAATCAGTTCATCCACATCTACAAGTAGAAAAGATTAGTAATATTAATGAATTAGACGTATCCCATTATCAAAAGAAAAAGCACGTCGCTATTACAAGCGGTGCTTCGACTCCGGATTTTATTAGTGATCAAATTATTGATTTATTAAAACGTATTTAATATATTAAATAACTTCTGGAACTTCTTCGTGATCAATACAAATGATCTCTAGAGTTTCATCCATTTCTAATAAGAGTTTCTTCATCTGTGGCATGAAGATTTTTTCTATTTCGTGAGGCATATCTAAATAGTTGAAATGGTTAAGCACTATTTCTCTTCTTACGTGATGTGGTGCATCTCCAGAAATATAGATATCGCATCCTTCTTCTAAAGCGACTTTATAATCACGAGAACCGCCACCACCAACGATACCAACTTTTTTAATCATCTTTTTACCTTCATTAATTAATAATGAATAAGAAACATTAAAATCTCTTTTCGCCTTTTTCGCAAATTCATGGATTTCCATCTCTTGAGGGAGATAGCCAATTCTCATCATGATTTCATTTTCTGGAATATAGACGTTTTCTAAACCTAAAGCTTTGCTTAAGGCGTCATTCATCCCGTCTTTTCCCGTATCAAAATTAGTGTGAAAACTATAAACAGGAATATCTAAAACATTCATTCTTTCCACTAAGTCTTTTTTAGCTAAATCATATTTTAAGATAATATGTTTTGGACCATAAATAAAAGGATGATGAGAGATGACGATATCTGGATGAATAGCTTTAACTTGTTCAAAAATAGCTTCATCCATATCTAAGCATAAAACGATTTTATGAATCTCATCCTTTAGTTTGCCCGCCATCAGGCCGACAAAATCGTGATTCATCTTTGCGTATTTTTTAGGAAAGCGCTTACTTAGTTTCGCTAATAATGTTTTGGTTTTCATTGAATATACCTAATATTTTAATTTGTTCTTTTCGTAAATCTTCTTTACGGTTTTCTGGAAGCTGCTTCAAAAGCAAATTAGAAATTTCATGAAGACGATTTTCATATTTCTCTTTAAATAAGATTGGTTGTTCTTTTCTTAAAGATGGGCCGTATTCTAAATCTTCTTCACTATAGATAGCGATATCGCCTTTAATGAATTTTATTATTTCATAATAAATATCTTTTTCTTTTACCATCTTCTCTTCAGCGATGATGTAGCCAAGTTTACTAATCTCGCTTCTTGCTTCTTTGGTATTAGAATGAGCGTCTATTACAATAGTTTGCACATTCTTCAGTTTTTCTTTATGAGAAAGAAGAATATTGGTAATAGCGAGCCCGCCCATTCCTGCAATAACTATAGTTTCCACACAAGTAGGAAGTTCGCTAATTCCATCAGAAAATAAAGGAACGATATAATCTTCTATTTTTTCTTCTTGTAAAGATTTTAATAATCTTTCATAAGGACCTTTTTTATTTTCAATCGCATAACCATGCATAATTTTTCCACTTTGAAAAAGATATATCATGAGTTTTCCGTGATCACTTCCAACATCCGCCACAATGCTTGTTGGAATCATATTCGCGATTGTTTGTAGTCTTTTTGAAAGTTTAATCATCTTTAATTTCTTTCTTTAAAATCACCAAGACGTTTACTTCTTGTTGGGTGTCTCAATTTCTTAATCGCTTTCGCTTCGATTTGACGAATACGTTCACGAGTAACATTAAATTCTTTACCCACTTCTTCTAAAGTACGAGGACGATTATCATCTAAACCATAACGGAGTCTGATGACTCTTTCTTCTCTATCGGTTAAGTCTTTTAAGATACGATAGAGTTCTTCTTTTAATAAGACTCTCGTGGTGTAATCAACAGGAGATTCATTATTTTTATCTTCGATAAAGTCCACTAAGTGGGAATCATCTTCTTCGCCAATTGGGGTTTCTAAAGAGACGGGATCCATAGCGATTCTTTGGATATCTCTAATTCTTTTTGGAGATAATTCTCCACCCATTGCTTCAGAAATCTCTTCCGCGGTTGGCTCTCTACCAAGTTCTTGAATAAGTTGACGTTGGATTCTTGTCATCTTATTGATGGTCTCAACCATATGAACAGGAATACGGATAGTACGGGCTTGGTCGGCAATAGCTCTAGTGATAGCTTGACGAATCCACCAAGTCGCATAAGTTGAAAACTTATATCCTTTTGTATAATCGAATTTATCAACGGCTTTCATTAAGCCAAGGTTACCTTCTTCAATTAAATCAAGGAAAGCCATACCACGACCAACATAATGCTTAGCAATATTAACAACTAAACGTAAGTTACGGTTAATGAGTTCTTGTTTCGCATCTTCGTCCCCATCAAGGATACGTTTCGCTAATATTGGTTCTTCTTCAGGTTTTAATAATTCATATTTCCCAATATCCTTGAGGTACATTTTCACTGAGTCAGTGATACGAACATCGCTACCAAAACTCATATCAAGATGATCAATATCAATATCGGCTTCAACATCTTCGTCGCTCATATCGACATCATCATCGAGCAAGTCATCTTCTTGCTCCATCATCTTGGATTCATCAAAGTCTTCGTCATCTAAATCATCATCAGCTTCGTCGGTCATGACTTCAATTTGATTATCGGAGAAATATTTGATGAGTTCCGCGATGGCGTCATCATCTAATTCATAATCTTCGAAAGCTTCATAGATTTCACTTTGATCAATAAAGCCATCGTTTTTACATTTCTTAAGAAGTTTTTCTTTAATTTCGTCCATTGAAGCAATGGCTTCGCCATCAAGAGATTCAGCTTTATTACTCTTTTTAGGTTTAGCTAATTTCTCTTCTAAAGACTTTTTCGGACGACCTCTAGTCTTCTTTATTTCTTCAACTTTTTTTGGCATGGTCTTACCTCCTATTTTTTATTCTTTCTACGGTTATATTCCGCGACTATTCTAGCTTGTTCTAATTCGCTTTTACCTTCTAGCGACATGGCTAAGGTATCTTGCTCATAGATTTTTTCTTTTTCGTTATTTATTGAATCTAATAAATTACTAAGTAATTCTTCGTTACATTCTTGTGGATGAGTTTTCTCTAAATATAAAGAGGAAAACTCTTTAACTAATTCATCCTTATTATCAAGACCACTATTTTCTAAGGAAGAAACGATATCGATGCTATCGTAATTGTTGTGGCGAGATGAATAATCAACAATGAAATTAGCTAAGTGACGGTATGTCTCATCATAGAATAGGCCAATTTTCTCTTCATAAAAGGCCACTGCTTCCGGATGATTAATCATTTGGTATAAAAGTTCACGCTCCGCAATTTCAAGCTTCCTAACGGCTTTTCTTTCGGGTCTAAAGTTCCTCATGAGTTCGTCATTATGAGAAACATCAACTGCACGTGAACGTTTTAATAAATCTCTAATGGATTCCACATCATATCCAGTGACCTTGGATAATTTTCTTAAATAATTATCTAAGTCTAAAGGACTTCTAATGCTTAAAAGGATAGGAAGGAACTCTTTAATCAGTTTCTTCTTTTGTTCATTAGTCTTAAGTGGATTACTTCTTTGATAATATGCTAAGGCAAAGTCCACTCTAGAAAGTAACGTATTAATATACGTTCTTAAAGCTTCTTCTCCTTCAGCATTTAAGATTTCATCTGGATCCTTACTATGACTACCGGCATCTACGATTAAAACTTTTAAACCGTTCTCTTCTAAGAATTTCGCTGCTTTCATACTAGCGGTTTGTCCAGGAAGGTCTCCGTCTAAACATAAACGTATCTCAACGTTAAGTTTTCTTAACATTTGTACGTGCTCATTAGTTAACGCTGTTCCCATGGTGGCGACTGCGTTATCAACACCAATTCTTCCTAAAGCAAAGACATCCATAAATCCTTCACATATATAAATATGTCCCGCTAAACGAGCCTTATCTTTAGCAATGTCTAAGTTATATAAAACACTACTCTTATGAAAAACATAAGTTTCAGGGGAGTTCACATATTTAGCTAAAGAAGAATCATTATTCATTCTTCTGGCACTAAAACCGATAACATCTCCATTTTCATCTTTGATGGGGAAGATAACTCGCCCATGATTCTTATCAATATAATTGCCATTTACTAATTGAGATATACCAGTATCTTCAATAGTCTTTAAGGAATGTCCTCTTCCTAAAAGGAAGTTGATACTCGCTTGTGCGTCATCAAAAGCATAACCTAACTGATATTTGCCCCTTAAGTCACTATCAAGATGACGTTTTTCAAAATAATCTAAGCCTTCTTTACCTTGTTCGGTATTTAAGGCATATTCATAATATAAGGATAGATCCTTAAGACACTTTAAAATTGTGGCTTTCTTATTATCAATAGGCTTCTTATAAGTATTAGCCTCAAGTCTAGGATCACTAAAACCGATAATCTCCGCCACTTTTTTCATGGCTTCAACATAAGATATCTTAAGATACTTCTGAACAAAGGTTATGGAGTTACCAGAGGCTCCGCAAACAAAGCAGTGCGCCATTTGTTTTTCAGGAGAAACAGTGAATGAGGGATTATTATCATCATGAAAAGGACATTTCGCGACGAAATTACGTCCCTTCTTTGTTAAGGGCAAATAAGAACCGACAATTTTAACAATATCAGCCCGTTTTCTTATCTCATTACTTAGTTCTTCATCAAATGCCATATAACTTTGTTATACACCTACTAATTTTATACTAATATTCTACTAATAAAATACCTTTACGGTTAAGTACTTCACAAGCTCAGAAATAGGTAATCTAATCTGTTTCATGGAGTCTCTTTCACGGATAGTAACCGCATTATCTTCTAAAGTGTCGAAGTCAACAGTAATACAGAATGGAGTGCCAATCGCATCTTGACGGCGATAGCGTTTTCCAATACTACCAGTATCGTCATAGATAACTGACATATACTTGTTAAGTATGTTTTCAACGTCTCTTGCTTTATCTTCAAGTTTTTTACTTAATGGTAAAATCGCTGCTTTATAAGGAGCAAGGCACGCCGCTAAATGCATAACGATACGAGTATCGTTTTCCATTTCTTCTTCATCATATGCATCACAAAGTGTCATCAACACCAACCTATCCAAGCCAACAGAAGGTTCGATACAATATGGAACATATTTTTCATTAGTTTCTGGATCAAGATATTCTAAAGATTCACCACTATATTCCATATGGCGTTTTAAATCGTAGTCGGTTCGATCAGCAATACCCCAAACTTCACCCCATCCAAATGGGAACAGATACTCAATATCTGTTGTGGCTTTACTATAGAAGGCTAATTCTTCTTTATCGTGGTCACGATATCTTAAATTTTCGGCCTTGATACCTAAATCATTAACGAAATCTAAACAATGCTTTTTCCAATAATCAAACCATTTTAAGTCTTCTCCTGGTTTACAGAAGAATTCCATTTCCATTTGGTCAAATTCACGGGTTCTAAAAGTCATTTGTCCAGGAGTGATTTCGTTTCTAAAAGCACGACCAACATTACAAATACCTAAAGGTAATTTCTTTCTAGTGGTACGCGCGACGTTTTTAAAGTTCACAAAAACCCCTTGAGCGGTTTCTGGTCTAAGATAAACAACCGATTTACTATCTTCAGTAACACCCACATGAGTTTTAAACATCATATTAAATTGACGAATGTCAGTGAAGTTTTCACTACCACAGTTTGGACATTTGACATGATTTTGATGGATATAATCCATCATTTGTTCGTTATTCATTTGTGTTACAGGAGCGTCTGGAAATTCGGATTCAATTAATTGATCCGCTCTAAAACGTTGTTTACATTTTTTGCAGTCAATAAGTGGATCATTAAATGTGGCGACGTGTCCAGTAGCTTCCCAAACACGTGGATTCATCATAATCGCTGCATCGATGCCCACGTTCATTGGGCATTCTTGAACGAACTTCTTCCACCACATCTTACGGATGTTCATTTTAATTTCGCTACCAATAGGACCATAATCCCAAGTATTGGAGAGTCCACCATAAATCTCGGAACCTTGATAATAAAATCCCGATGTAATCAAATGATTAGTTACTTTATCAAAACTAAATTTTCCCATATATCAAGTCCTCCTAAAAAAGACAACGTAGTAATAATGACAAACGCCATTTACTTTGTCAACCTATTATAAGTGTATTTTTTATTGTTTTATTTTAAAAATAAGTCAAACGACTTCATATTGACCCCAAATGAGTCTTTAATATATTCATCAAATTTCATTAATAAAGCGGCCGCGTTTTCTTCATTCATCTTTTCTATAGATGAATAGATACTTGAGCCAAAAACATTTCTTAATAAAAGCATCTGTTCAATTGATAAATCCGCTTTTGCTTCTCCGAGATGTTCTTTACATAAGAAGCCACCATCATAAAAAGAGAAAGCTACAATATCATTCTTTGTACCGCAGACCGTGCATTTATTAATAGAAAAGACATAGCCATTCACCTTTAAGACTCTTGCGAGGTACATCAAAACCACACTATTCGGGTCTACACCCACTTTTAAGGCGCTTAAAGCGTCGTTTAAGTCTTGATAAAGATAAAATCTTTCCTCTTCAATCACGAGCTTTAGCGTGGCTTCTAAAAGCACTTGTATGGCGCTTAATCTTTTTAAATCACTTCTTAGTAAATATGGACTACTCACTAAAGAATAGCTTTCTAAGTTTGGGTATTTCCCATTTTTCTTTACTAATTCAATATCCACAACTGTTGTGGGATTATTAAGCGCGGCGTTTTTACTTTTAGGATCAAATAAGCCTCTTACTAAAAAAGAAAGGGACTCATCTTCGCTAATCGCGGTAATGATTCCATCCTTCTCTTTATAATTAGCAATAGAAAGAATAATAACTTTCATATTTAATTCTTTTTGTATTTATATCCATATTCTTCTAAAGAAGAATTATCGTTTCTCCAGTCCTCTTGTACTTTAACAAATAGTTCTAGGTAAACATGTTTATGAAGAAGCCTTTCAATATCTTTTCTTGCTAAAGAACCAATATATTTAATTCTTTTTCCATTAGCCCCAATGACAATACCTTTTTGACTATCTTTTTCCACGATTAAAGTCGCTCTAATATGGATGGGGCTTTCTTCCCAAGCAATATCTTCCATATAGACGGCGATAGAATGAGGTACTTCATCTTTTAAAGTTTTTAAAACTTTTTCACGAATGATTTCTTTAATCTGGAAGATTTCATCTTTATCAGTAACAGCGTCCACTGGATAATATCTTGGGCCTTCTTCTAACAAAGAAATAACAGCTTTAATGACTTCATCAACATTGAAGCCTTCACTAGCCACTGTATCAATGAATAAAGCTTTATTAAAGGTTTTACGATATTCCGCTTTTAAAGCTTCCACTTTATCGATTCTTGCTAAATCTATTTTATTAAATAAAATAATTAATTTATCATCATGGATATCAAGGTGTTCTAGTAGATAATTATCGCCCACTCCAAAAGGTTTTGAAGCATCCACCACTAAAATAGCGACATCCACTTCATGAGCGGCACTATAAGCCATAGAGTTCATTTCAATGCCAAGCTTTTGCCTAGGCTTATGAATTCCTGGAGTGTCTAAAAAGATAATCTGAGCGTCTTCACTATTATAAATGCCACGGATATTGTTTCTTGTTGTCTGACTTTTATCAGTAACAATAGAAACCTTTTGATTGATAATCGCATTTAAAAGCGTGGATTTACCAACATTGGGTCTACCTAAAATCGCCACGAATCCGGATTTCATTATTTTAAATCATCCTCACTAAAAGCAAATGGTAATAATTCCAAGATATTAGTTTCTTGAATCTCGCCCTTTAAGTTACCCATATAAATAGGCGCATCTTTTGGGAAGAGTTCACTAATAACTTGACGACATGCTCCGCATGGAGAACATGGTCCATCAGTGTCCGCAGCTAAAGCTAGAGCCACTAAATCTTCCTTTTTGCATCCATGCATATAGGCGTTATATAAAGCGTTTCTTTCTGCACACATACAAAGTGGATAAGCAGAATTTTCAATGTTTGCTCCAACAAAGATTTCTCCTTTTTTGGTTAACACAACCGCCCCAACTGCAAAATGAGAATAAGGTGAATATGATAATTTTCTTGCTTCAATAGCCTTATTTACTAATTCTTTTTTGTTCATAATTAATCCTTCTTTCCTAAAATCTCATCCTGGAGAGCAAACATGACATCTTCATCTTCTTTTTTCATATGGTCATAGCCTAATAGATGTAAAAGACCATGAACGAATAAGAATGAGAATTCTCTTTCTATAGAATGATGATATTCTTCGGCTTGAGAAATAGCCTTTTCATAAGAAATATAAATATCACCAAGTATCACAATACCAGGAGAGGATAAGATTTTGTCTTTATTTTCTTCGTTATCTAAAAAGGCAAATGAGATAACATCAGTGGGCCTATCAATATGACGATAGTCATTATTCATTTTATGAATAAATTCGTTATCAACAATACTAACTGACACAACCGGATCACATTTAATACCTAAATGAGAGATAGTTTTTTTAAATAAAGAATCATAAATAGTTTCGTATTTCTCAAATTCTTTGGATAAAGAAACAAAATCTAATTCCATAGTTTATTTATGATAGCAAAATTACTTCCTGATTTCATCATTTTGATGAATTATGTTAAAGAATTTACATTTATTAATCTCGTGATGATAGTTAATTTGACTATAAGAGAAGATAGGGATTAAGTTTTCTAATAAGGCATATGTCATAGCGAAATAGCAAACAACATAAGGAACACTGACGATATGAGAATTAATCATCATCAAGATAATAGAGAAAAGAATGATAAGCATATAGGCATACTTTCTTAATAAAAGTAGCTTTCCATAGCTATATGTCTTCTTTACTAAATTAAAACTTTGATTAATGAACCTTTGGTTATTACTTTCTAACAACGCTCGTCTTTGAATTAATTCTAATTTGCTTTTATTTTTATCAAGTAAAGGAGAAATTAAAAAAGCATCAATAAGCACGATTAACATAGTTAAAAGTATTAAGAAAATGTTGTTCACGCCATTTAAAAGTAAAACAAAGCAAAAGACAAAAGCAATAATGAAGGAGGTGAAGAATTTAACTGGGTGCACTACTTCACTTTGTTTAAAGCCTTCATATCGTTTTAAGAACTCTAGGCGTTGAGTTTTATCAACATATGTCGTTTGTAAGATTAATGTATCTAGCCTTTTCATTTGCGAGAACAAAATACTCTTTGTGATAATCTCCCCTATCGCCGCTAAAGAGAAGAAGATGATAGGAAGAATAACTAGAGCATCTTGTTCTATATAACGTATCCCAAGGATCAAAGAGCATGCTGAAAGCATTTGTAATAAAGAAGGGATGATAACTTTATATGGATTAGTATAAGGGAATGAATAAGGGCATTTAGTGTACGAAGATTTTTCTATTAACATCCCGTTTCCATCAAATAAAGAAAGAAAATCTTTCTTCTTCATCCATCTTTTGCCACTTGCGGGATCAAGTATTAATAAACGTTTCTTTTTAATTTTTTCAATAACGACTGCGTGTTTATTTCCTTCCATAAGTTCTAAAGAAACCATAATGGGGAATGTATCATTATGAAATATCTCCTCTTTATCTCTTACTTGAAACCCAACAAGGTTTAATCCATGTTCATGAGCCAGGTTTCTAATCTCTTGAAAAGAATAATTGCCTTTCTTTTCTTTAAATGGTAAATAACAGTAATTCTTGTCCTTATTAACTTCAATAAGCATCATTTTTAAGCAAGCAATGCCACAGTCATTCTCGAATAGTTGTGCGACAAATTTCATAAAAAGGCCTCCTAATATTTGTAAGAGGCTAAAAATAGGAAAAATGTTGAAAAAAAATTTATAAATTATTCAAGAAAAAGAAAAAGTCACTTTAAGTGACTTATTTTTTGAAAGCTTTTTTGAATTTTGAGAAGAATGAATCGCTTGGTTTACTGGCACTCTTGAAATTCTCTAACGCTTGTTTCTGTTCTTTGCTTAAGGAAGTAGGCATCTTGATTAATAGATGAACGTATTGATCACCAGGCTTACCGCTTCTTAAATCTTTAATGCCTTGGCCCTTCATTCTTAAGATTTGACCAGGTTGAGTTCCGCTTGGAACAGTAACATTATATTCGCCATACACTGTTGGAACTTCAATGGTTGTTCCTAAGATAGCATCGACAAAGTCGAGTGGGACTTCGATATGGATATCATTGCCGTCTCTTTTGAAATATGAATGTTCTTTAATAGCAATCTCCACATATAAGTCGCCATTAGGGCCTCCATTAAGGCCTCTTCCACCCATTCCAGAAACACGGATTTGTTGTCCGTTATTGATACCTGCAGGAATCTTAACGGTAATGTCTTTCTTTTTGCGGGTGTATCCTTTTCCTCCACAAGAAGAACATTTATGGTCAACAATTTTGCCACTACCACCACAATAAGGACAAGTCTCTTGTGCATTCATGACACCAAATAAAGTTCTTTTTTGCGTATTAATAAAGCCTCTTCCAGAACAGTGGGAACAGGTATGAATATCATTAGGAGTTTCGGCTCCAGTCCCATGACAATGGCTACATGTTTCATCAATATCTAGAGATATTGTAATTTCTTTTCCATTGACCGCATCTATAAAATCAATGCGGGCTCTCATTAAATCATCATCGCCACGTTGCGGGCCATTAGGATTCGCATTTCTTCTTGCTCCTCCACCAAAGAAAGAAGAGAAGATATCGCCAAGATCGCCCATATCGGAGAAACCAGAGAAGCCACCTTGGAAAGGATTACCACCAGCACCACCACCAGTTTGTTCAAAGGCAGCGTGACCAAATTGGTCATAAGCCGCACGCTTTTGATCATCATAAAGAATATCGTAAGCTTCTTGTACTTCTTTAAATTTGGCTTCGTTACCAGTTTCTTTATTATCTGGATGATATTTTTTGGCTAATTTACGATAAGCACTTTTGATTTCATCTTTGCTCGCGTTCTTTTTGACGCCTAGCGTTTCATAATAATCAGCTTTATTTGCCATATCTTTTCCTTTCTATTACTCAAGAGAGGGGAATTAATCCCCTCCTGAGCAATTATTTTCATTTAATAATAATTAAGCGTTGTTATTTTTATCGGTGAAGTCAGCATCAACAACATCATCACCTTTATTGTCTTTCGCTTCGCCTTGTGCATTAGCGCCAGTGTTCATATTTTGCATATAAGCCGCGGCTTGTTCTAATTCAGAAATACGAGTTTTAAGAGTTTCGATATCGTTATTGTCTAAAGCAGTCTTAAGTTCATCTCTAAGTTGTTGAGTTTGGGCTTTTTGGGCTTCGTCCATAGTGTCGCCTTTTTCTCTCATAGAGTTATCGATATCGTTGATTAAAGATTCGGCTTTGTTTTTGATTTCGATTTCTTCTTTACGTTTGGCATCAGCTTCAGCGTTTTCTTCGGCTTCTCTTACCATACGGTCAATATCTTCTTTAGATAAACCATTACTACCAGAGATAGTAATATTTTGTTCTTTTTGTGTATCTAAGTCTTTTGCATTAACTTTAACAATACCGTTAACGTCAATAGAGAATGTAACTTCAATTCTTGGTTCACCTCTTCTGGCTGGTTTAATACCAGTTAATTGGAAGTGACCTAATAATTTATTATCATGGGCCATTGGACGTTCACCTTGATAGACCATAATATCAACAGCCGGTTGATTATCCGCAGCGGTAGAGAAGATCTGACTCTTTGTGGTTGGAATTGTGGTATTTCTTTCAATTAATGGAGTCATAACACCACCTAAGGTTTCAATACCTAATGTTAATGGAGTAACATCGAGTAAGACTACGTCTTTCACATCTCCAGAAACCACACCACCTTGATAAGCCGCACCAATGGAGACAGCTTCATCTGGGTTGACGGATAAGTTAGGATTCTTACCAGTTAAAGATTTAACCAAATCTTGAACGGCAGGCATTCTAATAGAACCACCAATTAATAAGACTTGATCTAATTGAGAAGCAGATAAATGAGCATCGCTTAAAGCACGTCTAACTGGTTCTTCACATCTCTTTAATAAGTGTCTTGTTAAGTCTTGGAATTTAGCTCTACTTAAAGTAGTTTCAAAGTTCACAGGACCCGCACTGGTCATAGAAATGAATGGAAGAGAGATGACTGTTTCTGTAGAAGCAGATAATTCAATCTTCGCTTTTTCGGCAGCTTCTTTAATTCTTTGTAAAGAAGATTTATCAGTAATATCAATGTTATTTTCAATCTTGATTTGGGCTTTAATCCAATCCGCCACAACAGCGTCCCAGTCATCACCACCTAAGCGGTTATCACCAGCGGTAGAAACGACTTCGAATGTACCATCGCCAATATCAAGGATGGAAACATCGAATGTACCACCACCTAAATCGAAGACTAAAATCTTTTCAGACTTATTAGTGTCTAAGCCATAGGCTAAAGCAGCAGCAGTTGGTTCGTTAATAATACGAACAACATCTAAGCCAGCGATTTGGCCAGCATCTTTAGTTGCTTGACGTTGCGCGTCATTAAAGTAAGCAGGAACAGTAATAACGGCTTTGCTTACGCTTTGACCGATACTCTTTTCTGCGTATTTTTTCATATAAGAGAGGATTTTTGCAGAGATTTCTTGTGGTGTGAAATCTTTATTGATGCATTTAATATGCTCTTTTTCTGCAGTTCCCATCTTTCTTTTAATAGAAGAAATAGTGTCAGGATTTGTCACCGCTTGTCTTTTAGCAGCGTTACCAACGATTTCTTCACCATTAGCTTTGAAAGCTACGACTGATGGAGTAGTATTTGTGCCTTCTGGGTTTGGAATCACTTTCACAGTGCCATCAGCTTGTAAATAACTCACCACGGAGTTTGTTGTACCTAAATCGATACCTAAGATAATTTCTTTTGCCATAATTTATTCCTCCTAATAATTTAGTTTTTTTTCTTTTCTTCTTGTTTTTCTGGCTTACCAGAGACCACGACCATGGCTGGTCGAACAATACGGTCATGTAAGAGATAACCTTTCGCGTAGACTTCGATGACTTTGCCGTCTTCCATCTCGCTTTCTTTAAGTTCCACAGCATTCATAGAAGCACTATCGAATTTATCTCCGACTTGAGGAAAGATCTCTTTCACTCCTTCGTTTTCTAAGACTGAACATAAGTTTTTATAGATGAATTGGAATCCTGTGAGATAGTTTCTTAGAACTGGATCTTCTGGTTCTTTCTTTAAAACCACATAGAAGCTATCAAGGACAGGAAGAAGCTCGTCTACGAATCCTTCAATACGATATTTCATCGCTGATTGATGGTCTTTTTCTAACGAAGAACGAAGATTCTTCGTGTCAGCATAAGCGCGGTAATACTCATTTTTCCAATACTCGACTTGAGTTTTCAACAACTCAATTTCGTTTTCGTATTTTTCAAACTTTTTCTTGTTGCGTTTACTGACTTCTTCATTTTCTTTTTCTTCCACTATTTTTTCTTCTTTACCACTCACTATCGTCATCTCCTTCTTTATCAAAATATTTATCTAATTCTTCTTTTATATATTCCAAAGCGGATAAGGCTTTGTCATAATCCATTCTTGTTGGTCCTAATAAGGTGATAGAAGTTTCTCCGTTATTACCAATCTTTAACTTAGTGGTAATTGTTGCGATATCAGGATTGTTATTAATGTCGCCAATATGGATACTGGTATGATTTCTATCATCAATTTCTTCATCAGCTTCTTTGAAGATGGAAGTATCATTCAATAGTTTGAAGACTCTTTGTAGTCTTTCGCTATCACTAGTGAATTCTGGATTATTGAAGATTTCATCTCTTCCATATAGCGAGAGACGATCACTAGCAAATCTTAAGAATGTTTCCATAAAAGCGCGGTAGATAACATCATGGAATACTATGTATTCACTAAGAATTGGTTTCAAAGCATCCATCTTTTCTACGAGCTCAGTGACCGGTGTTCCTTTAAGTCTTTCATTAAGCATATTCATGCATTGAACAACTTCTTTGGTATCCACGCTATCCTGGACGATGAAGGTTTTGTTTTCCACATAGCCTTTATCGGTAACGAAGACCGCGGTAATGGTGTTGTTAGAGATAGGAACTAAAGATACACTAGCAAGTCTTTCTTCATTTTCATCAGGTCCTAACACTACCGAGACTAATGAAGTCATTTGTGAAAGAATTTCGCAGCTTGACTTAATAACATCTTCCACTGAAGCTACGCGATCAGATAAGACGGTTTGCAATGAATTCTTTAAGGCTTCATCCACTGTCTTATCACGAAGTTTTTCACAGTAATAACGATACCCTAATGTTGAAGGAACTCTTCCTGAAGAAGAATGGGTCTTTTCGATATATCCCATCTTCTCTAATAGAGCCATCTCATTACGAATCGTCGCACTGGAATAAGGAAGATGATATTCTTCAATCAGTGTGTGAGAACCAACTGGTTCTGCATTCTTAATAAAGTATTCAACGATATATTTGAGAATGGTATCACTTCTTGTCAGCATATTGTCCTCCTTTTTAGCACTCTTTTTTCTAGATTGCTAACTTAATTATATTTATTTTGCTAGCACTGTCAAGCATTAAGTGCTAAAAATATTCATATTATTAATAATAAGGAACGTACACATAAAGAAAAACATGATTTTTCACCATGTTAATCTAGCTTCAATAAGATGTTTTTATTAGGAAATCTTTTCCATTATCTTAATCAATAAATTATCAAGAATCATCATCCCTTGATATGTTGGATAGATAATATTTTTATCTCGGTTATAGATTAAATATTTTTCCTGGATGAATTTATCTAATATTTCTTTAAATGTAGTATAGAAATCTTCATGATATTTTCCTTCATATAGTTTTAAATCTAAACCTTCAATAGTTCTTAGATTCAAAATGATTTGATAAATCTTCTCATCCTTTAATGTCAATTCTTCTTTTTCAAGTTTATTTACACCCTTATTGTATTCACTGATACTTTTCGTATTTGTGTATCTTACATTACCAATATAGCCAGAAGCCGATAAGCCTACCCCATAGTAATGATTATTTCTCCAATAAGTAAGATTATGCTCGCCCATATAGCCTTCTTTAGCCCAGTTAGATATTTCATAATGGATAAA
>CAMYVX010000012.1 GCA_947302535.1 uncultured Caryophanales bacterium | reverse complement strand
ATCAGACTAAAATCCTGTTTTTGGCTAAAACCGGAATTTACTCTGAGAATTCACAGGTTAACTCCGCTTTAACAAAATAAATTGCATTTATTATGATGAGTGGTACAATAATTCTAAACGAAGCGTTCTCGTAATGAGACGCACATAGGAGGAAAAACATGAAAGCAAAACATGTTATTACTACGTTTGCTTTTGCTGCAGCCATGGCTTTAGGTGTTGCCGGTGGTTTAAGCAGAGCTAAAGTAGAAAAAGCCGATGCTGCTGGTGTAAAAACTCTTTATTGCAAAATGACCTATGGTTGGTGGACAGTTGATGGCGCTGCTGTTGGTGCTTACTATTGGAAGGACACTGGAGGTCATACAGATAATGGTTGGCCAGGAACAAGAGGTACCGCAGTTGATGGCGATCCAGGTGTTTGGAAATTTGAAATTCCAGACAATATGGAAGGCTTGATTTTCACAAGAGTCAATGGAAGTGGTGACGTTACAGATTGGGGTGCAAAAACTTCTGATTTAACATTGCCAACTGGCGATAACAATTTATACACCATTACTTCTTCGTCTCCTGCTTGGGGTGATCCAGGTGTTACTGGTGAATGGAGCCACTATGAGGAACCAGATCCAGAAGAAGACCACACTTACGCTTATTCCATTAATGGTGGCGCTGCTGTTGAATTAGTGGAACATGAAGGTAGTGAAGTTAAATCTCCCGCCAAAGTCACTATGGCAATTGGCGATACCATTTCATTCACTAAAGATGGTGAAGCTTATGCTGTGGCAGCCAAAGATGATGACCAATTAACCAAAGTCTTTAGTAATGGAGGCGTTTTAACAGCCGCTGTTGCAATTGATGAAGTTATTTATTTAGATACTTCTACTGCTAAATTATGGGCCGGTCAATTCCCAGAAGGATATTTCCTTTTAGGTGTTGGCGGACAATGGAATGCTAAACTTGGTTTAGCAGCCGAAAAAGAAGCTGAAGGCGATGCTTACGTCGTTGAAAACGTTGTTTTAGCCGCTGATGCTGAAGTTCAAATGATTAAAACACCTGCTACTGGTACTGAAGTAACTTATTACAAAGCTGAAGAAGGCAAAGTTGCAACTTCCAGCGAAGTTGAATTTGAAGCTGAAGCTGGCGAATATGCTTCTAACCTCAAAGTTCTCAATGCTGGTACTTATGATATTTACTACAATCCAGAATCTGGTTGGTATTCAATTGAAGATGTCAACTACGAACCAGATGTTCCTGCAGAAGAAGGTTACTACATTTGTGGTTTAGTTGACTTCAAATATGCAACTGCTACTAAGATGGAAAACACCGTTGGTGACAACGTTGCTGAATATCTTGGTTTAACTGTCGAAGTTGGTGACAAGATTAGAGTTCGTAGCTACTATAATGACCAAGATCCAAAAGATCGTTGGGCTAATGCTGGCGATGATTTTGAAAAAATCGACTATGGCGAACTAGATGGTGATGATTTCAAATTCACAAAAGCTGGTGATTACGATATCTACGCTAAATACGAAGAAGCCGTATTTAAATTCTATGTTGCTCCACATTATGTTGCTCCAACATATACCGTTCAAGTTAACGATGGTACACCAGAAGCTTTAGAGCTTAACGAAGGTACAGAATACATGACAGATGAAATCGCTTTAGAAGCTGGTTCCACTGTTAAAGTTTTAGCCAATGGCGTTGAAGATACAGACTTCGTATTCAAACATATTGGTAACAACAACTACGTCGAGGCTACAGGTAAAGTTCTTGCTGACGCTGTTGCTAGAGTCTATGTTGATATTTCCGCTAAGACAATCTTTGTTGGTGGATTAGACTTTGGTGGATATCATTTATTAGTCAATGGTGAAGTTTATCACAAGATGACACACAACGAAACTCCGGATGATCCAAGATATCTTGAATACTTCTCTCAAGCTATCTCCTTTGCTAAAGATGATTCAATTAGATTTATCGATACTTCTTCAGCTAGCGGATATGCAGTCTTGTTTGATATTACAACAATTAACGAGTATAGCGTTGAAGGTTTCGAAGTCGTTGATGGTGTCTTAACTGCAAACAAAGCCGTTAATGCCTCTGTTTACCTTAAATTAAATGATGTTTTAGGTGATGAAGTGTACTTAGGTACCGTTTCCGAAGCCTTACAAGCCGCGATTAATTTTGCTAAGGCATTCAATACAGCTATTGAAGGTGTTTGTAATGAAAACATTAAAACATCAGAAATTACAGATGAATATAAACTCGCTGTTAAGACTGCTTGGAATGCACAAAAAGCCCCATTCGAAGCTTTAGAAATTGAAGAAAGCAGAACTATCTTAAGAGAAGCTACAGCCTTGCATTCTGTTGAAGACATTGCTAAGTTTGCTGCTAAATATGATAGTATTTATGCCTTGCGCGGAGCCGAATATGGTTTAGAAGATTTCGCTGGTAGAGCCGCTTCAAGTAGTGGCGCGGTTGTTCCAATGAACAATAATAATGCTGCTTTAATTATCGTTGTTTCTATTATTGCTGGCGTGAGCTTAGTTGGTTTATCCACTTTACTCATCTTAAAGAAGAAACATAAATAGTTAATAGTTATTAACTGAATAGCAACGCTCATACGCTAACGCGTGTGGGCGTTTGCTTTTAATTAACGATATTGATACAATACCACTAGCATGAAAAGTGTTGGACAAAGTTATCGTAAATATTGGCTTTCTATCATTTTAGGAGCTTTTTCTAAACTGGTAGGAGCTTTATTTGATTTACTTATTCCTTTGTTTATGAAGGCTGTTATTGATTTAAATCAATATGGAGATCCTAATCTCATTCCTCAAAGTATTTCTAAAAACATCGCTACATTTATTCGTAGTTTTGGTGTATGGATAAAAGATAATGTCGCGTTAAGTGATGCTTTGGTAGGGGGCACGATTATTATTTGTATGGGTGTTATTGGTTTTATCATCACGATGATTGGTCAGTATATAGCCGCGGATACAGCTGTTAAAGTTAGCAATGATATAAGAGGCAATTTATATACCCATATCCTTTCTTTAAGTAAGAAAGAGAGGGAGGAAATTGGTGAACATAAATTATTAACCACTCTTAATAGTGATACTTATCAAATACAACAAGGGATGCTTCTTTTTGTCCGTCTTGTTACTAGAGCACCATTTATTATTTTTGGGGCATTAGTGTTTACCTTTATTCTTGATTATCGTATTGGTATTGCCTTTAGCGTTATTGTCCCTCTTATTTTATTAATTGTTTTCCTTGTCTTAGGACAAAGTAAAAAAAAGTATATTTTGATACAAAATAACCTTGATGAGATATCTTCTTATACTAGCGATACTTTACTAGGTGAAAGAGTGATTAAAGCTAGTAACAAGATTAATGAGTCTAATGAAGAATTTTCAAAATATACTTCTTCTTACTATGGTAAGAGCAAAAGAGTTAATTATATCAATGCCTTTATTAATCCATTAACCTTTGCGGTCACTTCTTTAGTTATCATCATTATTTTATTTGTTCTTAAGAATAATTTATTTAATAGTGATAGTAATGAACAGATTCTTTTAATTTCTACTTTAATTGCCTGCATTGCTTATTTAGCTCAAATCTTCTTTACGACAGTGCAGTTAACTACTGTTTTAATTGATTTAACTAAGGCTTCTATTGCTAGAAGAAGGATTAATGAAGTATTTATTGTTAATAGCTCACTTAGAAGCGGAGAAGCCGCGATTAGTGAAGTTTATGAATATATATTAGAGTTTGATCATTTATCTTTTTCTTATGGTGATAAACAAGATACCCCAACATTAAAGGATATTTCTTTTAAACTAAAGAAAGGGGAGAGTCTTGGCATTATTGGTGGTACGGGTAGTGGGAAGTCTACGATTGTTTCTTTGCTTGAAAGATATTATGAATATAAAGATGGGGATATCTACTTAAAAGGAAAAAGTTTGCATGATTATCCATTATCTATAGTAAGAAACCAGATGAGTGTAGTTTTACAAAAGTCATCATTATTTAAAGGAAGTATTAAAGATAATTTATGCTTAGGTAAAGATATAGCGGAAGAAGATATCATCAAGGCTTTAAAAGATGCGGAAGCCTATGAATTTATCAAAGCATATGATGATTTCCTTCTACACGAAGTGAAAGAAAATGGTTCTAATTTCTCTGGAGGGCAAAGACAGAGACTTTGTATTGCTAGAGCTTTATTGAATAATAAAGAAATACTAATTCTAGATGATGCGACTTCTGCTTTAGATTTATTAACTGAATCAAAGATTAAAGCTAATTTAAAAAAGAGAAACCTCACAGAGATTATTATTTCTCAAAGAGTGTCTTCGCTTATGTCTTGCGATAAGATTATGGTTCTTTCTAAAGGGGAGGTTGTCTCGTTTGCTAACCATGAAACCTTGTTAAAAGAATCTAAGATTTATCAAGAAATATATAACAGCCAAATAAAGGAGAAAGATGATGAATAGTTCCACTCGTTTATTCTCTTTATTAAAGAAACAAAAAGGTTCAATTATTCTTCTTTTCGTTTTGGCTAATTTATTTGTTGTTGCTCAACTTGCTCAACCTTTCTTGTTAGGTAAAGCATTAGATGCGGCGAGAAATAATAATCAATCCCTTTACATTGCTTTATTAGCAGTGGCTTTGATCCTTATTGTGATAGGGGTTATTAGTGGCTACTTCTTCGAAGCTCTTGCCTCTAATATGTCACAAAGAATGGTTAAGGACTTACGAGAAGAGATTTATCAAAAAATAATACATATGAGTATTGAAGATTTTGATAAGCGTCATTTAGGAGATATGTTACAACTTGAGATTAGAGATATGGAGAATATGTTTACTGCCTCTTTCTCTATCTTTAAAACTTTGCTTCAAGGTCTATTTAGCATTGTCGTAACAATTATCATGATGCTACTTGTTAACTGGATATTAGCGCTTATGGTTATGCTACTTACTCCTTTATCAATATTAGTAGCGAGATTTGTTTCTTCTTTTAATCATAAGCACTTTAAAAAGCAAGCCGCTTTACAAGCTGAGATTAATGATTTGACACTTGAAAGTATTAATCATATGGACGTTATTAACGCCTTTAATTATGAAGAAGTGATGGCGGATAGATTTAATAAAACTAATGAAAAACTCCAAAAAGAAGGCATTATTGCTCAGTTTTCAGCTTCTTGGGTTAATCCTTCAACTCGATTAGTGAATAACACAATTTATGCTTTAGTGGGTATTACCGGTATTATTATGATGGCATATGATACTGCCTTAGCAGGAGTTTACGCGGTGATGAGTTTAGGAGCTTTATCTTCCTTCCTTTCATATACCACGCAGTATGGAAAACCCTTTAATGAAGTGAGTAATGTTGTTGCTGAATTTGAAGTTGGTCGATCATCATTTAAACGCATTAATGATTTCTTAAATCTTAAAGATGATATTGATGAAGGCACAAAAGAGATTAAAGAGATTAATAGCATTAGGTTTGAACATGTCTATTTCTCTTATGATAAGTCTCGTTTATTAATTGAAGACTTTTCTATCACCATTAGTAAGGGCGAGAAGATTGCGATCGTTGGACCCACGGGAGCAGGCAAAACGACGCTGATTAATTTATTAATGAGATTCTATGACGTTGATAAAGGGGCTATTTATATTAACGATATCGATATAAGAGAAATTAAAAAGTCTTCTTTAAGAGCCAGTATGGGGATGGTCTTACAAGACACTTGGATATTTAATGGAACGATTAAAGATAATGTTTCTTATTTTGCTAAAGATAAAGATATTAATAAAGTAATCGAAGCTTGTAAAAAAGCCAGAAGCGATGATTTTATTGTACGTTTACCTTATGGCTATGATACTAGAGTCAATGCTTATGAAGGACTCTCTCAAGGCGAAAGACAGATGATTGCTATTTCTAGAATGATGATGAAAGATCCTTCTTTAATGATTCTTGATGAAGCCACAAGTAATATTGATACTAGAAACGAAAAGCTCATTAATGATGCATTTGATATGATGATGGAAAATAAGACTTCTCTAGTTATTGCTCATCGATTATCCACGATTAAAAAAGCAGATAAGATTATTATGATTGATAAAGGCCAAATTAAAGAAATTGGAAGCCATGTTTCTTTAATGAAACAAAAGTCATATTACTATAATCTATACATGTCTCAGTTTAAATAAGAAAAAATTTAAAAATTTTAATTTTTAATGAGTATTATTTATCAAAGATAAACTATCATTTTTCCTTCTTTTTTGACATAATATTACTATGAAGGATTTCTTTATAGGCCAGAAAGTCATTCATCTTCGTGAAGGTCTATCTGAAATTGTTGGCAAAAAGAAGATGGGTGATAAAGAATTTTTTATCGTCGATGTTTATCGCGGTAAAGGAGAAACAATTTATGTTCCTGTTTTAGGAGCGGACTCCATTATTCGTGATATTTTAACAATGGAAGCAGCGGATACTTTATTGAAAGATTTAAAAACTGTTTCTAAAGAATTTAATAGCAACACCAAACAAAGAAGAGATGCCTATAAAAGACACCTAAGTTCTGGAAATGTTTATGATATGGGATATATGTATCGTCAGAGTTATTTATATTCCTTAGATCCAGAAGGAGTGAAACTTGGACCAGCAGATATTGAGATGCTTAATTACGCGACGAATTATATCCTTGATGAAATGGTTCTAGTTTATCAAATAGACAAAGAACATATCGCAGAATATATAGCTAAAAGGATTGAAGCACTCTAACAGTGCTTTTTAATTTCTATATATAAATCGTTTGGGCTTGAGAATACTTTTTCTTTTGGGTTGAGTTGTTCCCACTCTTGTTTTGTTCGATAACCATAACTTTCTAATAGATAATCTATATGTGAATTAACTGCGGTTTGTTTATCAATTTCAGTATCACCAATATAAAGAGCATCCTCTTGTTTTATGTTAAGTGTTTGAAGAATATGATCGACCATATCACTAGCGGGCTTTTTCTTTCTTCCTATTTGGTCCCCTGCGATAACATCAAATAGATTAGGGAAATATTTATTGATTAGTTTTTCCGCGATTTCTTGAAGCTTATTAGTGGCCACCGCTAAAAGATAGCCATCATTCTTTAACAATGTCAGTAGGTTAGTAATGCCATCGTATGGTTTACTATAATCCATATAGTGATTGGAGTAGTGAATTTTAAATATTTCTAATGTAGATTGATACTCTTCTTGACTAACGCCAGTTGGTAGAGATCTTTCAATTAATTTACTAACCCCATTTCCAATAGCTTTTCTTACTTGTTCTTTGCTCTTAATTGGATAATTTTTCGTTAATAAAGCATGATTTACCGCATTTTTTAAATCTTCTAGTGTATCTATAAGAGTGCCATCAAGGTCAAATATTATTAACTTTTTCATTTGATTTTATTAATTACAGAAATGATATCCTCATTAAAACATAAATCGCACATATTATCATAATTAGTGGACTCTTTATTAATAAGGATTAAGTGGCTTCCTTTAAAGTAACGGACAAAGCTTGCTGCAGGATAAACTGTGAGACTAGTTCCCACGATAATCATTGTCTCACTAGTCATAATTGCGCTTAACGCTCTTTGAATAGTGTCTTCATCTAATCCTTCTTCATATAAAACCACATCAGGTTTAACAATAGCCTCACATTTATCGCAGTACGGGACACCTTCTTGTTTCATGATGTAATTTAAATCAAAAAAGCGAGAACAACGAGTACAGAAATTACGATGAATGCTTCCGTGAAGTTCATAAACAATCTTGGAACCTGCTTCTTGATGAAAACCATCGATGTTTTGTGTTACTACTATTACTCTTTTGCCTTGATTTTGTAGATCAGCGAAATATTTATGAGCGGCATTATATGTTGCTTTTGGATAAACCATCTTTTCTTTATAGAATTCATAGAATTCCTCAGGATGAGATATAAAGAAAGAATGGGATATGATTTCTTCTGGTCGAGCTTTGATTCTTGTTTTTTGGTTATAGATTCCATCCGCACTTCGAAAATCAGGAACGCCTGAAGGGACCGAGATACCCGCTCCAGTAAAGACAACAATGCTTTGGGAATTGTTGATGATTTGTTTTAATTCTTCATATTTATCCATAGCATTATTTTATACGCTTTTTTCTCCTTCTTGACCCCTTTTCTATTTAAATGTCGTTTATTAAATAGACATTTACACTTTTCCCATCTATAATTTTTATTAGTCTTTATGGGAAGAGTAAAGTTTACTTTAACGAATATTTGGTTCTGGGCCATTCTTGGAGTGACCTGTTTTCTTTGTGAAAATGTTCCTTTGATTTATAGTCAGAATTTACGAAGATTAGAAGGCTTTACTTTTACCTCGCTAGGTATTCTATCCATCATTCTGATTTTGATGTTTGTTGTTTATTTTGTTTTAGAACATAAACGAAACAAAGTTAAACTTGATTGGATATTAGGACCGATATTATTAATACTTTGTGTTTGTGGAATTATTGGCATATGGACAACGAGTTCATATATGAAACTTGATAGCGTCCTGCTTATTTCCTATGAAATTGATATTCCTGTTCGTTTAAGAATTATATCCACAATTGAGACTATCTTTACTTATTTATTCTTGTATGCATTTTTATTCATGTACACGAAAGGCTTTTTAACTAAGAAGAGATTAGTCTTTTTTGCTTATGTTTATGTACTATTTGTTATTGTTGCAATAACTTATTCTTTATTTAAAGAATTCCCTTCTTATCAAAGATTTTTCTCTACTGAACCCACTCCTAAAAATACCCATAATATCTTCTCATTCTTCACCCATCCTAATTTATTCTGCTTTTGCATTATGATTGGCGTTTTTGCTTTAATTTGTATTAAAGCTCATAAGTTCCGTTGGTGGATTTATCCTTTGATGGCTTTGTTCTGTTTAGAAGCGTTTGTTGTTAGGAGCACAACAACATTCTTTATTCTTTTTGCTGTTGTTTTCTTTTCGGTGGTAATTGATATCGTTTCGCTTTGGAAAAAGAAACCAATTGCTGGAGTCATTGTTTTATCTTCAATCATATTGGTGTTTATTGGCTTGATTATTACACTCTTGGTTTTGAATTATCTTAATGTTCCGTTTATTAAAGCTTTTTATAAACACCTTAACAATGCAATCTTAGCAAAGGACTATGGAACATTTACTAATAGAACATTAACTTGGAAACTCGTCGGAACTATCCTTGACGACAACAAGTTGAATTGGATATTTGGTGTAGGTAAAGTCATCAACAAGCATGTTATTGTTTCTATTTATGAGCCCCGTGGAATTACTATTGCCTCTGCGCATAATGGCTATATTGAGTTAATGCTTAAAGGTGGTATTGTTCTTTGTGCGGCTTATGCTTTAGCGCTTCTATATTACATCTATGTTTGTATTAGATTACTTGCTAAGGGCCATGTTAAATATGTCTTCTCATATTTCATTTGTTTCCTTGGTTGTCTAACTCATTCCTTTATGGAATCCACTCACTTCTTTGGTAGCTCTATTTCCTGTATCATTGAAACATTAATTGTCTTCCTACCCCCAGTTCTTATGTATAAGAATTTATATAAACATAAAGAGATTAGGGAAGATGTTAAAACTGGTAACTATTGGCAAGGTAGTTTATCTTCTTCTAGTTTAACCAAAGGAGTAGCGATGATTATTAGTTCGTTACTTTTAGTAACATTATTTACATACATCATTTATAAAAATCGTATTGATGCGAATATTTTACCTCTTGTCGAATTAGTTATTATTGTACTTGGTATTAGTTTGTTCTTTATCCCATATCAAATGGGATTATGGTATAAATCTAGTAGTGGGCCCGGCTATTACTTTGCTTTGATATCTTGGTTCATCATCTATTTTGTTTTAGCCCCAGGATTTGTTATTGGTATGTATTATCTTACTGGAGTTAAAGCCACTAGTTTATTTGTCTATTTACGTAACTTAACTCCGTTTATTATTGCGGGATTAATGTGCTTATCTTTATTCGCTTCTGTTTTAACTAAATATGGTAATCCAATAAAGATGCTTAAAGATACATTGCTTGGTATTTTTGCTTTGGGTGGTATACCAAGTATCTTTATGATTCTAACTCTGTTATTAGGTATCGTTTATTTAAAGCGTTTACCATATTATGAATGGCTTGATGTTTATTTAATTGATGCATTGGCTATCACTGTTTTCTACGTTGTCTTTATGATGATTAATTTCCCTAACAGTAGAACTGTTAAAGAAGAAGTCAATCTTAATGCTTTATATTATAAACGTCGTGCGATTATGAAAGAGGACTTCCGTTATGAGCAAGATGGAGTCAATTAAAATAATCGCTCAAAATAAGCAAGCGCATTTTAATTATTTCTTAAGTGACTTTCTCGAGTGTGGTATCTCTCTAGTGGGCACAGAAATAAAATCTTTAAGAGTGCATTCTTGCTCTATTAAAGATGCCTATATAGTTATTAGAAATAACCAGGCCGAGATTATTAATATGCACATCACGCCTTATGATCAAGGTAACATCTTTAATCATGATCCACTGAGAAATAGGGTCTTATTAATGCATAAAAAAGAGATTAGATATTTCTTAGAACAAACTAAACGTGGTGGATATACGATTGTCCCCACTAGAGTTTATTTTAAAAAAGGCAAAGCTAAGGTTGAAATAGCTCTAGCTAAAGGTAAAAAACTTTACGATAAACGCGAAAGTATTAAAGAAAGAGATTTGAAAAGGAAACTAAAAAATAATGAAGAGTATTAATACACTCGGCTCTTTTAGAGCGGGAGATGATTATCAAAGAGATAATTTCGATAGATTTTTAAAGAAAATCTCTTTTTCTTATGATGTTCCTTCAATTCATATTGCAGGAAGTAACGGTAAAGGTAGTACAGCTTCGTATTTAGCCAAGATCTATGAAGAAGGTGGCTATAAAGTCGGACTATTTATTTCTCCCGCGCTTAATGAAATTAATGAATCAATTTCTATTAATGGAAAACTCATTAACGATAGTGACATTATAAGTATCTTTAACGAGAAGAAAAGTTTGATTGAAAAATGTGATTTATCAATATTTGAAACTTTGACATATATTGCTTTAACGTATTTTTCTAAAGAAAAATGTGACATCGCTATCATTGAATGTGGAATGGGTGGAGAAATAGACGCGACAAATATTTTTACCCCGATTCTGTCTATTATCACTTCTATATCTTTGGAGCACACTGATAAGTTAGGTAAGACTCTTTCGGAAATCGCTGAACAAAAGGCTGGAATTATTAAAGACGATATACCGGTTCTAGTGGGCAAGCTTGAAGAAGATGCTTTAAACACCATATTAGAGGTCGCTAATGAGAAAAAATCTCATTTAGTGGAGACTAGTATTCCTAGTAGTATTGAATTAACAAAAGAAGGTTATGAATTTGATTATTTAACTTATCCTCATGTTCATATTTCTTCTATGGCGGATTATAGCGTTTATGATGCCTGTTTAGCGCTTGATGCTTATGAGATTTTACATGATAGATTTTCTGTTAGTTTAGATAAGATTTATGCCGGACTTAAGAAGATGTTTATCCCATGTAGATTCGAGATTATAAATAAAGAAAAACCAATCATTATTGATGGGGCGCATAATCCTGAATCAATGAAAAAACTCGCTATTTCTTTGCAAAAAGCCTATCCTTCTAAGCGTATTTTCTGTGTTTTCACTTGTTTTAAAGATAAGAATTTAAATAGCATGCTCTCATTTATCGGTGAGGTTGTTGATAAGCTTTATTTAACGACATTTCCTCATGTTAGAGCTAGAGATGAAATGGATTATTTTTTATACGCTGATGAGTATCCATTTTTCCTTAATCCACTAGAAGCGATTGAAACATGCTTAAAGGATGAGGACTGCAACATTGTTCTTGTCACTGGTTCTTTAGCTTTTGCGGGTTATATTAAAGAGGAAATTAAATGACTTTATTTCCTAAATTAAATGATTTAAATAAAACGAGCAAAATTTGTTTAACCGGACTTCTTATTGCTCTAGATATTCTTTGTCAAAAGGTTTTTGCCATTAACTATTTACCATTTGCTCCTTTTCTTAGAATCTCTTTTGCGGGTCCTTGTCTAATTATTTTTGCTTCGATATTTTTAGGACCTTTATATGGTTTGCTTGTTGGCGCTAGTTCGGATTTATTGGGGTATCTAGTTTTTGATCCTAAAGCCTACCCGTTGTTTTTCCAAATCACCCTACTTTATGCTTTGTTAGGATTTATTTCTTATTACGTTTTTGCGTTTGTAAAGCGTATTAAGAATCAAAGAGTGATGGGCTTTCTTTTTATTGGGTTTTTACTTATTCTTCTTACCTTAGTAAGCGTATTCTTATTTACCAATAATGATATTACTTTATTTTCGACTACTTATCATCTTGAGTTATATCAGAAGATTGTTAGTTTGATAGTCCTTACTTCTTTATCGATTTTACTTATTGTTTTTATCTTGATTTATCATAAAAAAGCTTACGACCCAAAGAGCGAAAATTTCACTCCTTTACAAACTGGATTTGCTTGTTTATTAATTGAATTATTTGTGATGGTTATTTTTGGTTCATTAATGAAAGCTTGGGCCTTTGGTTTTAATACTTATTTAGTAATCGTGTTAACACAGATTATGATACTTTTTATCAATGTTCCTCTAAATACTGTTTTATTGACTGTTTTGTTTAAAACAGCTTTTGCTAAATTTATAAAGAAAAAGGAGTAGAATAGTAATATGCTTGGTGATAATCGTAAACCCGTTGAAATCGAAGAAGCCCAAGAAAACGAAAAGAATGAAGGCTATTCTTTTCCTTGGACCGCTGTTCTTATTATTGGAGGAATAGTAATTTTGATGATTATTTGTGTTATCATCATTCTTCTTAATAAGTGATTATGAAAAGTTTGTTTCTTTTACCTTTATTAGCCTTAGGGAGTTTAGTTCGCCCTGATTACCATAATAGCGACTATTTTACTATGGACAAAGGAACTGTATTAGGAATAAAAGAAGAACATATAAACGATAAAGAACTAAGAATTTATAACGAAGGAACCGATTTAACTATTTCTATGCATGTTTTTGATGCGGCTAGTGAGTTAGAAGTTTTAATGCTCACATATGCAGTTAAAGAAATAGAAGAACAAAACTTTTCCGATAGCTTTACCACAATTAATTTTACTGGTGGAGAAGAAGAATATAAATCTTTAGATTTACCAGACGATTTTATTGTTAATTATTATAGCAATGATGAAGGCTTTATCTACTATTGGAACTTATTTGTTAGAGAGAATAAAGACATTAATTTATGTGACTCTGTAGATAAAGATTTATATAAGCAAATTGTCGATAGATACGAAGCCTTATCTAATAGTGACAAAGAGGTTGTTGATAGCTATGTTGATAAGGCAGGATCCACGATTAAAAGCTCCTTAGCCTATTTAAAAGGAATATATGGAGAACAAGAAAGCCGTAAGGTAGAAAAAGAGATTTCTTCTTCTTTGATGATAACTTTAATTCTAGTAACAGCGATTATTGGTATGACCTTTATCGCTATTATGTATTTTCTTAAAGACAAGAAAATTATCAATTAATATTTACAAACGCACTTGCGCGTGCTATATTTTATGAGCACTGTTTGATATAGGGAGGTTAAGATGAGAGAAAAAGTTCTTTTGATTTGCTCCGAATGCTTAGCCAGAAACTATACCACATCCATTAATAAAGACAGCGCTAAACAATTGACATTTAACAAATATTGTCCTCACTGTGGAAAACATACTCTCCACAAGATGAGTAAATAGGAGGTTCGTTTATGGGACTTAAAAATTATGCTAAAGGTGTAGTCAAAGAAGGCAAAAGAGTACGTTGGCCTAAAAGGGATGTTTTAATTCCTTCTATCGTCGTCGTAGTGGTTATTGCTGTTTTGGCAGCTTTGATTCTTTTTGCTGAAGACGCCGCTGGTAATAGACTTATCCAAATCTTAAAAGAAGCCTTTGGTGGCGGTAATGGAGCGGCTCAATAGGAGGTAAAGACAATGGCTGATGAAATTAAATTTACAGATAGCACTACTGATTTAACTGAAGAAAATAGTGGTGAACAAAGATTAGGTGAAAAAGCCTGGTACGTTGTCAATACTTATTCCACGCACGAAAAGAAAGTGGCATTCAACTTACAAAGACGTGTGGAATCCATGGGATTAGAAAAATTAATTTTCCGTATCGTCGTGGCCGAACAAGAAGTTCCAGTGATGAAAGATGGACTTCCTACCGGTAAAACAAGAATGAAAAACTTATATCCTGGTTATGTCTTCGTAGAAATGATTATGACTGACTATGCTTGGTATGTTGTTCGTAATACTCCAGGCGTCACTGGCTTCGTTGGATCTTCAGGTAAAGGTACAAAACCATTCCCTGTTCCAAGAGAAGAAATTGAACCAGTCCTTAAGAGAATGGGTATTGTTGACGAATCTATGTATGATCGTTATAACGTCGGTGACTTAGTCAAAGTTATCCATGGACCTCTTGAAGGTACCGAAGGTAATATTATTTCTATTAACCGTGAAAATGGTTTAGTAGAAGTTGAAACCATCTTCTTCGGAAGAAGCACTAAAGTGGAAGTTGACTTCTCTGAAATTGAAAGAATTTAATGACATTAGTCATTATTTTCTTTATCTAAAAGATAATTAATATGATTGATCAATATCAAAGGAATATCGACTATTTAAGAATATCTATTACTGATAAATGCAATATGCGTTGCTTTTATTGTATGCCTGAAAATGGTGTTAATCATCTAGAGCACGATAAGATTCTTTCCCCGGAACACATAAAAGAGATTGTCGAAGCATTTGCCTCGTTAGGTATTAAGAAAGTTCGTATTACTGGAGGGGAACCTCTAGTAAGAAACGGAGTGATTGATATTTGTCGATACATTTCTGCTATTAAAGGCATTGAAGAATTATGTTTAACAACGAATGGAAGTCTTTTAGATAAATACGCCACACTTTTAAAAGATAGTGGAGTTAAAAGGTTAAATATATCTTTAGACACATTAGATGAAAAAAAATATCGTTTAATGTCAAGAGGCGGAGATTTAAATAAAGTCTTAAACGGCATAAAGATTGCTCAAGATGTTGGATTTAAGGATATTAAAATAAACGCTGTTCTTATTAAAGGATATAATGATGATGAAGTTGATAATTTATTCAATTTTGCGTCTAAAAACGGCTTAAAAATTCGCTTTATTGAATTAATGCCAATTGGACCAAGCAAAGAATTGTTTAAAGAACATTATCTGTCAACTGACTCAATAATTAAGTCTCATCCTCAATTAGAATTTAAATCTTTTGATGGTGTATCTTTGACATATCTTGATAAAAACACCGGAACTGAAGTCGGCTTTATTTCCCCATTATCACATTCATTTTGTGGGTTATGTTCTCGCATTCGTTTAACAGCAGACGGGATGATAAAACCATGTTTACATTCTCCTCAAGAAGTTAATATCTTTGATCTTCATGGAGAAGAATTAATAACCGCGATTAAAGAAGCTATTTACCATAAACCTAAACAGCATAATTTGAATAACGATGGGTCTTTATCGATTCGCGATATGTCTAAAATAGGTGGGTAACCTCTTTTTTAATATTTTTTCATGCGAGAGCGCTATTTCAAGGTTAAATAGCGTGCCTATACGCGCACGGCAAACTTTGTTTGCGAAATCCTCTATTTGACAAAGTTCTTTAACTTGTTAAAATATGCCCATATGAAGAAAATAAGAACTATAGATGCAGTTGGGCAAGTGCTTTGTCATGATATTACCCAAATTATTCCTGGGAAATTTAAAGGCCCGGTTTTTAAAAAAGGACACATTATTGAAGAAAAAGATATCCCTGTTTTACTGAGTGTTGGTAAAGAATGGATTTATATCTTTGAATATGATGAAAACATGCTCCATGAAAATGAAGCCGCGTATGAACTCCTTTCTTTATGTGGGAATGAGAATATGGAGCATAACGAACCAAGCGAAGGCAAGATTGAACTATTTGCTAGTTGCGATGGCTTGTTCTTAGTTGATGTTGCTAGATTGAACAAACTTAATTCTTTAGGCGAGATGATGATTGCTACAAGACAAAGCGGATTCTTCGTAAAAAAAGGCGATAAGTTAGCGGGCATGAGAGTCATTCCGTTAGTGATAGAAAAAAAGAAAATGCAAACCGCTAAAGAAGTATGTGGCAATACCCCTTTAATGAAAGTAGTTCCGTTTAAGAAAAAACGATATGGACTTATTACTACTGGCAACGAAGTGGCCTCAGGAAGAATTGAAGACGCTTTTACTCCTATCTTAAATAAGAAAATGGCCTTTTACGGAGCGGAAATGGTGGAACACGTTATTTTAAGTGACGACCATGAAAAGATTACTGAGAACATTGTAAAAATGCTAAATAATGGTGTTGATATGGTTATTTGTACTGGTGGTATGTCGGTAGATCCAGATGATAAGACGCCTTTAGCTATCAAAAATAGTCTTGTTGATATTATTTCTTATGGGGCTCCCGTACTACCTGGAGCAATGTTTTTACTTTCTTACTATAAAGATGGACGGCCCGTTATTGGTTTACCAGGTTGCGTTATGTACGCGAAGAGAACAATCTTTGATTTAGTGATGCCTAGACTAATGGCGGATATCAAAATTGATAAAGAATTTTTAGCTTCCTTAGGACATGGTGGATTATGTCTAGGATGTGATATATGTACTTTCCCTAATTGTGGGTTTGGAAAAGGAGGACATTAAGATGAATAATTTTACTCATCTAGATGAAAAAGGTAATGCGGTCATGGTTGATGTTTCTAGTAAAAAAGCCACTAGTCGTTTAGCGGTTGCTCAAGGAATGATTACTATGAATGAAGAGTGCTATAAAAAAGTGAATGAACATGCTTTTGCTAAGGGCGATGTTTTAACCATTGCTCAAGTTGCGGGAATCATGGGTGCTAAGAAAGTTAGTGAACTTATTCCTTTGTGTCATAGTCTTCCTTTGGATAACGTCTTAGTTACTTTTACTAGATTTGAAAATGATGGTAAGTATGGTTTCCTCGCTAAGTGCACAACAAAAAATGTTGGAAAAACTGGAGTGGAGATGGAAGCTCTAATGGGAGTAAATATTGCTTTATTAACTGTCTATGACATGTGCAAGAGCATTGATAAAAGAATGGTGATTAGCGATATTCATCTAGTGGAAAAGCATGGTGGTAAATCAGGAGATTTCTATTTTTAATTATGGGAAAAGTAACGGCGATTTGTTTATCAGAAAAACGTGGAACGATTAAAAAACCTATCGAAAAGGGCACTTTTTTAGTTAATTTTGGTTTAAATGGAGACGCTCACGCAGGCGACTGGCATCGACAGATTTCATTTTTAGAACAAGAAAAAATAGATGAATTTAATGCTCAAGGAGCAAAGGTTGAACCAGGAGCATTTGGTGAAAATCTTATCGTTAGTGGTCTTGAAGTAAATAAGCTTCCGGTTGGTACTTGGATTAAATGTAATGATGTTATTTTTGAAGTAACTCAAATTGGAAAAGAATGCCATGACCACTGCCAGATTTATTACCGGATGGGTGAATGTATTATGCCTAGACTTGGAACTTTTGCCCGAGTGATTAAAGGTGGAGATATTAAAGTTGGGGATGAGATTATTGTTATCCCTAGAGATTACCCATTTCCTTATCAGGCTGCGGTTATCACTTTATCTGATAAAGGCTTTAAAGGAGAAAGAGAAGATTTATCGGGGCCTTTACTTTGTAACATTTTGAAAGAACATAAATTTGAAGTTGTTGAATATATTCTTATTCCTGATGAGCCAGAACTATTAAAGAAACAATTAATCCGATTAGCGGATCAAAGACAATTAGATTTAATTCTTACAACTGGAGGAACGGGTTTCTCTCCTCGTGACCACACTCCTGAAGCCACGAAGGAAGTTATGGATAGAGATGTTCCTGGTATCAGTGAAGCTATTAGAAATGAATCTATGAAATATACCAAGAAGGCTATGCTTTCTCGAGGAGTCTCTGTCATTAGAGGCAAAACATTAATAATTAATCTTCCAGGTTCGCCTAAAGCTTGTGAAGAAAGTATTGATGTATTTATTGATGTTGTTGGACATGGAATTGATTTACTTAGAAACACCGCAAGTGAATGCGCCAGAAAGGAATAAATGTGAGAAAAATAATTCTATTACTTTCTTTGAGTCAAATTCTTCTTACTAGTTGTGGACAAAAAAACAAATTCTTATTAGCTATTGGTGGAGAGAATGTTCCTGTTGGCCAATATGCTCAAAAGATTTTGCGGTATTATGAAATTAATGAAGAGGCCATGGCTAAAAAAGAACTTATCACCTTTGGTGAAGATGTGAAGGCAGTTACCTCTCAAGTTAAGGAAGGATTAGTTTCTTGCGGTATTATATACGCTACCGATGCTTTTTCTGCGAATTTGAAAGTTATTGATACTGCCACTAAAGATATGTGTGGACAAGTCATTTACCCAGCTGCTGCTTTAAACGATAGTGCACACCCCGATTGTTCGGTTAAGTTCTTATCGTATTTAGCAAGTAAAGAAGCTATGGATGTTTTTGCTTCTGTTGGTTTCTCTAGTGTTAGTGAAGTACCAACTACCTACGAAGAGATTAGTGAAGAAGTAAAGCTAACTATTTTTGCTGCTGCTTCTTTAACCGAGACTATGAATAAAATTACTGAAACATATCATAGTAAATACACAAACGTGAGTTTTGAAGTTGTTTATGGTAGTTCAGGAAAACTTCAAACGCAAATTGAAGAAGGAGCAGAATGCGATTTATTTATTTCCGCTGGAGCTAAACAAATGAATGCTCTTGAAGATGATGAATACCTATTAGATGATAGCTGCATGAATTTATTAGAAAATAAAGTTGTTTTATCTGTCCCAGATGATAATCCTATGGAAGTAACATCTTTTGATGTTATGGCTAAATTAATTAAAGAAAGATTATAAGATGAACCTATTCCCTTTATTTAATTCTTTACGTATTGCTTTTTTCGCTAGTATTATTGTCTTTTTCCTTGGACTTTTACTAGCGTATTATGTTAGGAAATGTCCAAGAATCATTAAAGGGATTTTAGATGTTATCTTAATGCTGCCTTTAGTTCTCCCACCAACGGTATGTGGATATTTATTAATTCTGCTTGTTGGTCCTAAACATCCTTTTGGAGCTTTTTTAGACACCATTGGAATTCGTTTCTTTATGGATTGGAAGGGTGGAATTATAGCGGCCGCATTTGTTTCCTTTCCTTTAATGTATAGAACTGTTAGAGGAGCATTAGAGAACTTTGATGAAGATCTTGTCTTTGCCGGAAGAACTTTAGGTTTATCTAACACCTATATCTTTTGGAGAATTATTGTTCCAAATATTAAAAATGGATTAATCGCTGGCTTTGTTTTAGCCTTTGCTAGAGCGCTTGGCGAATATGGTGCAACAAGCATGTTAATAGGTTATAACCAATATAAGACCGCGACTATATCTACAACAGTGGCGTATGCTTTTAATAATAACGATGGTCAGACTGCTTTAATCTGGACATTATTTAACATTATTATTTCAGCATTGATATTAGTTATCCTTAATCTATATGAGAATAATAATAGGATGAAGCAAGGAGCTAAATTATGAGTTTTTCTCTTAAAATACACAAGGATTTCGGCTCTTTTCAATTAAATGTTGATATTTCTAGTAGTGGGACTTTGGCCTTACTTGGCCCTAGCGGGAGTGGCAAATCTTTAACGCTTAAATGTATCGCTGGTATTATTAAACCTGACTCAGGATATATCGAAGTTAATGGTAGAGTGTTGTTTGATAGTGAGAAGAGAATTAATCTTCCTCCACAGGAACGAAATGTAGGATATATGTTCCAATCGTATGCCCTCTTCCCAAACATGAATGTTTATCAAAATATAGCTTTAGGGTATAAAGAAAAAGATAAAGAGATTAAAAAGCAAAAAGTAGTCGACATGATTAATCTATTTCAACTAGAAAAAGTCTCTAATCTTTATCCCAAACAAATATCTGGAGGAGAAGCTCAAAGAACAGCGTTAGCAAGAATTTTAATCGGTAATCCTGAAATGATTCTTCTTGATGAACCATTCTCGGCTTTAGATGAACACTTAAGAACTAAGTTAGAACTAGAAATGAAACAAATCTTATCAACTTATCAGGGTGATGTTGTTTTAGTAACGCATAACCGTGATGAAGCATATTTATTAAGTGGTAATACTTGTATTATTTCTCATGGAGAAAACGTTGTTATTGATAAGACCAAAGAACTATTTAAAAATCCTCGTTATTTAAGCGCGGCTATTATTAGTGGCTGTAAAAATATTTATCCGATTGAAGTTATAGATGAACATAATATCTTTATTACTGATTTTAATAAGAAACTTACTTTAAAACAAAAAGTCGATAGTGATATCTCTTATATTGGTATTAGGGCCCATGCTTTAAAAGAAGATAATAAGACATTCATATATCCTATTAATATTAAAGATATAGAAGAAGAGCCCTTTGAATATTTAATTAGATTTAAATATGAGGGACAAAAGGAAGATAGTGAAGATATCTATTATCGAACTAGAAAAGATAAAAAGATTACTAATATTACTCAATTAGGATTTGATGAAGAAGATATCTTATTACTAAAAGATAAATAAAATCAGTGGAACGAACCACTGATTTTTTACTACGTAAATTATTTACCTTTCTTACCGTTAAGTTCGGTTCTAAAGGAGCGGATATCTTTTGTCGTACCCACGACGAAGATGGTGTCTTCGGGGAGGATAGAATCATTACCACCTGGAATAAAGGATTTGCCTTTTCTTTTTACTAAGACGAGGCTAACACCGAATTTAATCTTAGGATTAAGATCAACAACAGTAATAGGAACGAAAGAAGGATTGACGAAAATGGAAACAACAGAATATTTGTCATCTAATTTATAGAAGTCTTTATAGTCATCGTTTCCTAAACGATTAGCCAAAGCTTGTCCTGCAGCTTTTTGTGGAGTAACGATTTCGGTTGCTCCAAGTTTTTTCATAATTGAGGTGTAATAATCATCATCAACACGAACAATGATTTGTTTAATGCCGAATTGATGAAGAATAACAGTGGTTAAAATGGAGGCTTCTTTATTTTCGCCAAAGGCGACAATGGCTCCATCAACATCTTTAATACCTAATTCTTGTAAAGCTTTTTCATTGGTGGAGTCAGCGATAAATGTCGTAGAAAGATATTTAGACATCTTTTTAACGACTTCTTCTTTGTTATCAATAGCGATAACGTCCGCTCCATTTGCTAATAATTCTTCGACAACCGCTTGACCAAATTGTCCTAAACCGATAACGGCGAATGATTTTTTTGCCATAATTCTTCTCCTATCCTACGAGTGTTTCTTCCTCGATATATTTGAAATGTAAACTTCCTTCTTTATTCATGTTAGTGCTAAAGACTTGGAAGAATGTAATTGGTCCTAATCTTCCTAAGAACATTAAGACACATAATATTATTTTGCTACCAGTATGTAGTACGGGGGTAATACCAGTTGATAGACCAACAGTACCGAAAGCTGAGAAGACTTCAAAGAAGATATCTTCCATAGTAATAGCTTCGTTACCACCTTCAAAACCAGCGATAGCCACCATAGCCACAATAGTGGAGAAAATACCTAAAACTAATAATGACATTGCTTTTAAGATTGTGTTACTGGAATAAGTTCTTTTAAAAGCAACAACTTGTTTGCCTCTTAAATGGCAATATAAAGATAAAACAATCACAAAGGCTGTGGTGGTTTTAATACCACCAGCGGTACTTAACGGAGAACCACCAATAAACATAAATAAGCAGCAAATAGCTTTGCCTGGTAAAGATAACTTTGATTGATCAACATTAGCAAAGCCAGCAGTTCTTAATGTGACTGTTTGGAATAAAGCATCAAATGGAGATAATACGCCTCTAGTACCATCGGTAAGAAGTAATAAAACGTATCCTGAGATGAGTAAGAAAGCGGTGGTGGCTAATACAATCTTAGTGAATGTATGAATTTCATTCTTCTTTCTTCTTCTTAAGCGGCTTGCTAAATCAAAGATAACAAGGAAAGAAATACCACCACAGACGATTAAAATCATTAAGTAAGATAATAAGTAATAATACATCCACTGAGTGGATGGATCCGCTAGCAAGTTAGTTATAACTGGTGACATTAAGGAATTAGAACCAAGGATGTCAAATCCTGCGTTATTAAATGCAGATACGGAAATAAAGATTGCATTCCACACCCCTTTAGATGGATCATCTTCATAGATTTTTAAGAATACTGGCAAACCTAATAAAGTACCGATAATTTCAAAAACAAGGGCTACAATAACGACATTTCTTACGAATTTTACAACGTCACCAACATTTGTGGCGTTTACAGCCTGGGCTAAAACATAACGGTTTTTAAACTGAAGTTTACTTCTAAATAACGTTAGGATAAAGGTGAGAATGGTGATAAAACCAAGTCCACCAATTTGGACCATAATAAGAACAATTAATTGACCAGCGAAATTAAAAGTACCCGCTAGACCATCGGCAAAGCCATTTAATCCCGTCACACATGTAGCGCTTACAGCGACAAAGAAACAGTTGATATAATAATCAAAATTACCCCAGTGGTTCCATGTGACTTGGCTTGTACTTGATGCGCAAAATGGCATATACAAAAGCAACGAGCCCACTAAAATCACAAACACAAAGGAGAGGATAAATAAGATATACGGATTAGCGCTTTTCCTATGGATACGTTTATTTTCGCTACTCATATAAAATCGCAAGTATTATACACTTACTAAACTTAAAAGTCTAATATTCTCAAATTTTTGTAAAATTTAATAAAGAGAATATTATTTCATACCTATAAGAAAAAGGACTAGAATTTCTAGTCCTAATCTTTAGTTTTAACTACTTCTAGTATGGTGTACTTGGCGAACTGTTAGAAATGTAGTTACTGAAAGTTAATCTTCCAGTTGAGGCATTATAGGTGAAGACATTCCAATATCTACCTGATCCGTAAGGAACATTGAATGTGTATTGGATTTCTTCTCCAGTTTCTGCATCACCAATATAAATCTTCACAACAGCTCCAGAATTGGATAAAACATAGTTTCCGCCGTTTGAGTAGTTGTAAACATAATATGTGAATGATCTAGTGGTACCAGTGATAGTAGTGGTTTCTGGTCCATACGCTGTGGTATCATCAACGTCTAAGTTTCCATAACCACTTACTGATTTGTTACCATAGTAGATGTGTTTACCATCAGAGAACAAAGTATGGGAATCAAGGTCATTTGGAGTTGAGCCCCAAGTTAAGACGATACGAACACCAGTAACAGTAGGAGACATAGCGATATTTTGTCCGGTTAATGTAACGTTAGACAAAACTTTGACAACTAATATAGTTGAACTGTAACGTGTGCCTGGATTTTCTCTTTCGTCAACGGCTTGAATGGTGTAGTTACCTGGATCGACATCAACGGAATAATTACCATTGCTATCGGTAGTGGTTTCATATAAAACTTCACCATAAGTCATATTGATACCAGAACGGAATTTTAATGTAATTCCTTCAATTGGAGTAACAGTTTGTTTAGTCGCATCTCTTACTTGACCGGAAATAGATCCTAATTCAACGTTTTCTTCAGAGACCGCTTCCATAAGGATATTTTGTGTAACTGTGACACCGCCATTGATGTAAACAACATCAAAGATGTCTTTATATCCATCTTTATGGACGATAATTTGATAAACACCAGCGGTGAGATTTTCAAATGTGTAACGTCCTTCAGCGTTACTTGTAACGGTTCTTGGTTCAATGTATTCAACATAGTTGCCAACACGAGTTAATGTTAATTCAGCGTTATCTAATGGTTGGTTGTTGGTGAAGTCTTGATCATTATCCGCGACCACAACACGACCATTTAATGTGTTAGAAACATCTAAATCGATAGCGTATGTGAAGTAGAATTCTGGTTGATTGATAGCTAATGTATCAGTTCTAGTTTTATATCCAGAAAGTTCGAGTGATAAACTAGCTTCACCATAAGCAGCGTTAATAGTGACTAAACCTTCTTCGTTAGTGTAGCCATCATAAATTTGCCCTCTTATGGTTAATGAGACATGGACATTAGCGAGTAAAGGATTGTTACGATCCACTAAGTCATCATCAGATTCAATAATTTTGAATGTGACGTTGGACTTAGAATAGACGTGAGTTCCCTCGATTAAGTATGATTCATCTTTGATGAAAATAATGCTTGTGTCTGGTAAAGAACCATGACCGTTACTATCGAATGTTACTTCGTCGTTGCTACCATCATTGGTGAGGTCATAATCATCGATAACGGTGTTAGTAACCATGACACCATCTTCATCAAAATAGTAGAGGGTTTCATTAATAACCATGAATCCAGTGACAATATGGTTATCTACCAAGTAGTATGTATTGCCATTTAAAGTGAAGAATTCTCCATCAGCAATCATCACGCCATTGCTATCGAAGGAGTGACCTTCATAAGTTAAATCATGTTGCACTTCGCCATTTTCAGCGATTAATTCAATATGATCATCTACGATTTCATAGTGGCATACAAGAACAGGTAATTCTTCTGTTTCATAATGTCCACATCTTAAACAGGTGCGTTCCATCATACCTTTGCTAACAGCGGTAGGGTGCGCGATTTCTGTCCATTCTGTGAAGTTATGTCCTAAAGCAGGAACAATAACGGTTTCACTAGAAACTAATTCACCACAGTCATCACAATATACTTCTTTGAAGTATGAACCTGCTTCTGTACAATTTGGATCAATTTCATTACTGATGACATCATGTGTATGAACGTGATTTCCAGAAACTGGAGGAACTGGTTCGATATCAGTTCTTTCTTCACATTCTAAACAGTGGTGGCTTCTTTCACCTTCTGTAACACATGAAGGTTCAACATCGATTGTCCATTCACTTGACCATGTATGTCCTTTAGCGGGGACAACGACGTGTTCGGACGACATAAATTCACCACAAACGGAGCAATAAACTTCTTCGTCGTAACTACCTGGAAGGGTGCATGTTGGTTCAACAACATTAGTTTTGACACCTTCTCCAGCTGTATGTCCTTTAGCAGGAATAACATGGTGATGATCTTCTAAAACTTCGTTACAGACGGTACAGTAGATTGTTTCATCATAGCTACCATCTTCAGTACATGTAGCTTCATGTAAATTTCTAATTTGTGGTTGACCAGGAACATGACCTTTAGCAGGAATATCCACGTGGTCGTGCTCTAAATGTTCACCACAAACCTCACAATAAACATCTTCATCATATCCACCTGGTTCAGTACAAGTCGCAGGAATAACGTTACTAGTAACGATATCACCTGGAGTATGTCCTAAAGCAGGAAGAGTGGTGTGAGTGGAACTTAATGTTTTGCCACAATCTTGACAAATAACAACGGTGTCGTACCCGCCATCTTCAGTACAGGTTGGATCTACATAATTCGTTTGTGTAGCTTCACCTGGATTATGTTTGTCGTTTGTTGGCATGGTGGTGATATCTTTTCTTTCATCACATCTTAAACAGTGATGGGATTTTTCACCGTGGATTGTACAAGTTGATTCCTTATCAATTGTCCAATCGGTATCCCAATCATGACCTAAAGCAGGTACAAAGTGGAATTCTCTATCAACTTCGTTTCCACAATCTTCACAATACGTGACTTCATCCCAGCCTCCGCTATGAGTGCAGTCTGGAGTCTTTTCGTTCTCGTGAATTGTGTAGGTATGAAGGTGGACACCATTCTTAGGAATGATAGTGATATCTTTTCTTTCATCACAAACAGCACAGTGATGGGATTTTTCACCTTCTTGAGAGCAGTTGGCTTCTCTATCAATTGTCCATTCATCTTCCCATTCGTGTCCTCTAGCGGGTTCATCAATTTCTTCTCTATATTGACAGACCTTACAAACACGATAAGCAATACCGGGTTCGGTACAAGAGGTAACACTCTCAATAACCCAATCGGTAAATGAATGTTCGTAGTAGTCGACCCTAGCATTACATTCGACACATTGATGCCAGTGGCCAGTACCATCCATGGACCATTCTTCGGAGTATGTATGCACGGTGTGTTCAACAACCGCACTACATCCAGCAAAAGGAAGAGCCATGGCTAGAAGGAAACCAAATAATAGTTTTTTGTTTTTCATAAAAAATGAAAACCTCCATTCTCTAGCATAATCTTACCATACGTATATGTATAGGCAAGAAAAATGTGAGTGCGCGGTATAAATTTGCTACACAAGTGCATAAGCCTGGCGAGTCAACATTAGAAAAAATATAATAAAAATATGTTCGACCAAAATAGGTTAACTTTGTTTTGAATGTCTAAAGTTTCGACGACTATTTTGAAATCATATAAAAAAATCCATATATAGGGCGTTTTTGGTCTTAAAATCGGTTACTTTTCTATAATTTGAGTTCAATGTATAAAGATTTTACCATTAAATTCAATCATAATCTCTATTTGAAATAAGGTTAAAAACTATTTACACATTACGCCTTTATTTGAAATTTTATAAAAAAAGCCTTGCACATATGTACGCTATTTTGATATATTAATCGGGCATGTTGTTTGTGTATGAGAGCACATATAACAGGTTCGTGGAAGAGTGGTGATTTCACTCAATATCCCCACGACACTGACATTCAAAAAAGGAGGAAAGTCACGTGAGTAAAAAAATCGCAAAAGTTGTGAAGATGGAACTCCCTGGTGGTGAAGCCAAACCTGGTCCAAAACTTGCCGCTGCTGGCGTCAATATGGCCAAGTTCTGTACTGACTTCAACGCTAAAACTGCGGATAGACGTGGTGAAGTTGTTCCTGTTCTTATTACAGCTTACGAAGACAAGTCTTATGACTTTGTCGTCAAGACCTCTCCAGTGGCGGGTTTATTATTAAAAGCCGCTGGTGTTGCTAAAGGAAGTGCTACAGGCCGTAAAGGTGTTGTTGGTCACATTTCTAGAGCAAAACTTCGTGAAATCGCGGAGTACAAATTACCAGACCTTAACTGCACTGACATTGAGGCAGCTTGTAAGGTGGTAGAAGGCACAGCCCTTAATATGGGTATTGTGGTTGACGCATAAGGAGAATCGCTATGAAAAGAGGAAAGAAATATCTTGCCGCTATTGAAAAAGTCGATAGCTCCAAACTTTATACTGTTGAAGAAGCAGCCAAATTAGTCAAAGAGACTTCCACTGTGAAGTTCGATGCGACTGTTGATGTCTCCTTCAGACTCAATGTCGACCCAAGACAAGCTGATCAACAAATCAGAGGAACTCTCATCCTCCCACATGGTAATGGCAAAACTAAGAAAGTCTTAGCCATCACTGATAGAGTTGAAGAAGCGACTGCTGCTGGTGCGGATTTCGCCGGTGGTAAGGAAATGCTTGAAAAAATCCAAAAAGAAAACTGGTTTGACTTCGATGTTATCGTTGCTACCCCAAATATGATGGGCGAAATCGGTAAACTTGGTAGAGTCTTAGGTCCAAAAGGCTTAATGCCAAACCCAAAGACTGGTACAGTCTCTCCAGATATTGCTAAAGCTGTGAAAGAAATCAAAGCTGGTAAGGTGGAATATCGTGTTGATAAAGAAGCCAATATGCATGTCTCCATTGCTCGTGTGAGCTTTGATGAGAAGAAGATTGCTGATAACTTACACGCTTTAGTGGAAGCCATCTTAAAGGCTAAACCTGCTGCTGTGAAGGGCACATACATTAAAACTGCGGTTGTCTCTACGACCATGGGACCATCCATTAACTTCACATTTAATGGTCGCTAATTAAAGATTTCAATATACCAAAGACAGTAACGGGCGTTGAGCCTTAATCATGTTACCGAGGGAATTAGAAATAAATTTCTACCCGTATATTGGAGCCTCAAAAACTCAAAACAAATTGAAAAGGAGGTCAAGAACACATGAATCAACAAATCTTAGAAGCGAAACAAAACGTCGTTAAAGAAATCGTTGACAAAGCCAAAGCTTCCCAAAGTATTACTATTGCGGAATATCGTGGATTAAGTGTCGCCAAACTTCAAGAGGTCCGTCGTGCTTTACGCGCTGAAGGTGCTGAACTTTGCGTTTACAAAAATTCACTCGTGGCTCGTGCTGTTAAAGAACTCGGCTATGATGGTGGTGTGGAAGCCTTAGAAGGCCCAAACGCTATTATCTTCTCCGCTGAATACTCTAACGGACCAAAGATTGTTAACAAATATTCTCGTAGATTTGGTAATGTCCTTGCCATCAAAGGTGGTTTCGTCGAAGGTAAATTCTTAGACAGCAAAGCCATGGTTGATGTGGCTAAGATGCCTGGAAGAGAAGGACTTATTTCCATGTTCTTATCGTGCTTACAAGCACCTATCCGTCAATTTGCTTGCGCTGTTCAAGCTGTTGCGGATGCAAAATAACGCCAATTAGGAGGAAATCATTTTATGGCAAAATTAACAAAAGAAGAAATTATTGCTTCATTAAAAGAAATGACTGTCTTAGAACTCAACGAATTAGTTAAGGCTGTCGAAGAAGAATTTGGTGTCACCGCTGCTGCCCCTGTCGCTGCTGCTGCTCCTGCTGAAGAAGAAGTTGCTGCTGCTGGTCCAAGCGAAGTTGACTTAATCTTAAAGAGTGCTGGACAAAGCAAAGTTCCAGTCATTAAAGCTGTTCAAGCTATTACCGGTTTATCCTTAATGGATGCCAAAAAACTCGTTGATGGCGCTCCTGTCGCTGTCAAGAGCAAAATCTCCCCAGTTGAAGCTGAGGAACACAAGAAAGCTCTTGAAGCCGCTGGTGCTGAATGCGAAATTAAATAATCCTACCCTATTAATCAAAAGAGGTAATTATGTCCCAATACTTTGAAAATGATCCCCTTGTCGCGTCAAATAAGCGGACCATATCTTACAAGATAAATGGGCAGAATATTACCCTATTAACTGATAACGGAGTATTCTCCAAAAAGCATCTTGATGAGGGGACTTTGGCCTTTTTACGGGTCTTAGTACCCCTCCGGCTTTCGGGAGAAATATTGGATTTAGGATGTGGATATGGCCCTATCGGCTTAACTATCGCCCTAACCTCATCTGATGCGAGATTAACTCTCGCAGATATTAATACGCGCGCCCTAGCGCTCGCTAAGGATAACGCGCACATGCTTGGATTAAGCCAAAGAGTTACTTGCCTTGAAAGTAACATCTATGAAAACATACAAGGACCATTCGATTTTATTCTTATCAACCCTCCCATTCGCGCTGGTAAAAAGGTCACATACCTGATGTATGAAGGAGCGTTAGATAAATTAAAAAATGGTGGTAGTCTTCTCATTGTTATTCGTAAAAATCAAGGTGCTCCATCAGCAAGTAGATATATTGAAAGCCTATTTGGGAACATCACTTTATTAAAAAAAGATAAAGGATATTACGTGTATCGTGCAGATAAGCCCGAAAATTGAAAAGGAGCTACATTATAAATGATAAGAGAAATCACAAATCTCAAACAATTAAACAATAATCGTTATGATTATTCCCGTGTAAGTGGTCAGCTCCCACTTCCAAACCTCGTAGAAATTCAAACAAAATCCTATGAGGAATTTAAAGAAAAAGGTTTAGACGAAGTCTTTAAAGAATCTTTCCCTATTTTAAATACTAGTGAAAATCTTTCTATTGACTACGTCTCTTTGCGCTTTGGTGAGCCTAAGCATTCTTTAATGGAATGTAAAGCACAAGATCTCACCTATAGCGCCCCGATTCATGTAGTTCTCCGTCTTAATCACAAAGATACTGGAGAAATTCAAGAATCGGAAGTCTATATGGGTGAATTCCCATTAATGACAAAATCCGGCACATTTATCGTCAATGGTGCGGAAAGAGTTATCGTCTCTCAATTAGTCCGTTCCCCTGGTGCCTATCTTTCTATTGAAAGAAAACCCGGTGGTAAAAATTTATATGAAGCGGACTTAATTCCTGGAAGAGGCACCTGGTTACAATTCGAAAGTGATACCAAAGATATCTTAAATGTGAGAATCGATCGTCAAAGAAAGATTCATGCGACTATTCTTTTAAAGGCTATTGGTATTGAAAAGAACGAAGATATCATTTCCTTATTTGGAAACTCCCATCCTTTAGAATTAACCTTAGCTAAAGATGACGAATTAAAGATTAATTCTTCTAAGACTGCTTTAGTGGAAATCTTTAGAAAAATGAAACCTGGTGAACCAGTGACTGAAGAAGGCATTGTTAATTACCTCGTGCAAAAATTCTTTGATCCCAAAAGATATGACTTAGGAAGAGCTGGTCGTTATAAATATATTAAAAAATTAGGTATCTACAACCGTTTAGTTGGTCGTACCTTAGCGGAAAATCTAGTCTCGAGTGATGGAGAAATTAGATTTAAGAAGGGTCATACCCTCGACGCGAAAGATGTTGATGATTTAAGAAATGAAGACTTCTTTGAAAAAGGAGCACATTTATTAAAATTACGTATTAACAAAGCTTTGGACACTCATGGTGACGTGAATGTTGTCAAAGTTTATAACAACGATAAGGATAAAAAGGTTTGTAAAGTTATCGGTACTGACCTTAACTGTGATGCGACACATGTGACCATTTCTGATATTGTCGCTACTTTCTCCTACTTCTTAAATGTCCAAGATGGTTTTGGCTCCACTGATGATATTGACCATCTTGGCAATAGAAGAATTCGTTGTGTGGGTGAATTAATTCAAAATCAATACCGTATTGGTTTAGGCAAAATGGTGAAAACCGTCCAACAAAAGATGTCTATTTCCGATATTGGTAATGTTAAATTAAAAGCTTTAATCAATCCTCGTCCATTAACAGCGGCGATTAGAGAATTCTTCTCTAGTTCTCAATTATCTCAATTTATGGACCAAGTTAATCCGCTTGCGGAATTAACCAACAAGAGAAGATTATCAGCTTTAGGACCTGGTGGTTTAACTCGTGATAGAGCTTCCACTGAAGTGCGTGACGTTCATGTTTCTCACTATGGTAGAATCTGCCCAATTGAAACTCCTGAAGGTCAAAACATCGGTCTTATTAATAACCTTGCTTCCTATGCGAAGATTAATAAATATGGCTTTATTGAAACTCCATATCGTCGTGTTGATAAAGCCACTTGCCGTGTCTTAAATGATGCGGAAAATTCCGTTTACTTAAGTGCGGATGAAGAGTGGAACTACACCATTGCGGAAGCGAATATTGATTTAGGCCCTAACGGCGAGATTTTAAACGACACTGTTGTTGCTCGTCATAGAGGCGAAAACATTATCGCTAGAAAAGAAGAAGTCGACTTTGTTGACGTTTCTCCAAAACAAATTGTTTCTATCGCTGCTGGTAGTATCCCATTCTTAGAAAATGACGATACAATGAGAGCCTTAATGGGTAGTAACATGCAACGTCAAGCCTTACCACTCCTTAGACCACACGCTCCTATCGTGGGTACTGGTTTAGAACACTTTGTCGCTCGTGATAGTGGTTTAGCGGTCGTCGCGGTTAATGATGGTGTCGTCACTTATAAAGATAGCCGTACTATCGAAGTGAAAGAAGATAACGGGGAAACTCGTACTTATCAATTGATCAAATTCGAAAGAAGTAACCAAACTACTTGTATTAACCAAGTGGCTATCGTGAATAAAGGCGACCGTATTAAAAAAGGTCAAATTATCGCTGATGGTCCTGCTATGGAAAACGGTGATTTAGCCTTAGGTCAAAACGTGACTATCGCCTTCATGACTTGGAATGGTTATAACTATGAAGATGCGGTTATCATGTCTGAAAGATTAGTGAAGGATGATGTTTATACATCCGTTCATATTGAAAAATATGAATTAGAATGTCGTAGCATTCCTAAACTTGGGGACGAAGAGATTACTGCTTTCATTCCTAACGTCTCCAATGAAGCGAAAGCTCACTTAGATGAAAGAGGTATCATCATTCCTGGTACTGAAGTTAAAGAAGGCGATATCTTAGTCGGTAAAGTGACTCCTAGAGGACAAACTGAACCAACTCCAGAAGAAAAATTATTCATGGCCATCTTTGGTGAAAAAACCAATGAAGGTAAAGATGCTTCCCTCCGTGTTCCTCATGGTGGTGCTGGTATCGTTTTAGATGTTAAAGTCTTCAAACGTGAAGGCAAAAATAGTGATGTTGAACTCCCACCTGGAGTTAATGAAGTCGTGAGAGTCTACATCGTCCAAAAGAGAAAAATCTCTGAAGGTGATAAGATGTCTGGACGTCATGGTAATAAGGGTGTTATTTCTCGTATTTTACCAGAAGCTGATATGCCATTCCTTCCAGATGGTACACCAGTTGACATTATGCTTAACCCATTAGGCGTTCCTTCTCGTATGAACATCGGACAGATTCTTGAAGTCCACTTAGGATTTGCTTTAAGAAAACTTGGCTATAAAATAGCCACTCCTGTCTTCGATGGTATTACTAATGAAGAAATCTTAGCCATGATGGAAAAAGCGAAGATGGATCCAGATGGCAAGACTGTCTTGTATGACGGTACGACTGGCGAAAGATTCGATGAAAGAATCACTGTTGGCTGCATGTATATGATTAAGTTAGTCCACATGGTTGACGATAAATTACATGCTCGTGCGACTGGACCTTACTCCTTAGTCACACAACAACCACTTGGTGGTAAAGCCCAAAACGGTGGTCAGAGATTTGGTGAAATGGAAGTCTGGGCTCTTGAAGCTTATGGCGCCGCCCATGTCT
>CAMYVX010000011.1 GCA_947302535.1 uncultured Caryophanales bacterium | reverse complement strand
ATCACTCTTATCGAGCACTAATTCAATGCAGCTAACTTTATCAGGATCGAAGTCTTTGACATCAACCTTTTCTTGGCCGCCTTTTCCGTCCGCTTTATAGTATTTACTATAATTTTTATTTAAGCGTAAATAAGGAGTCAGGGCAGATGTGCCTCTAGCGTGTTGATGCCATAAATCATCTTCATCAAAACTTTGAGTTTCACAATCGCCTTTTCCACTAATGGTGCCAACATAACTTTCGAGGTCATAATATGCGCCATCATAAGATTTAACGAATGTATCAGTATCTTCTTCATACCATCTCATATTACCAAGCCATTCTTCTTGATAGCATAATCTAACACCTTGTCTAAAAGTTTCACTTGGTGCTTCGATAAATTCTGCAACAAACTTATAAACACCGTCTTGTTCAGTTACGAACGTGTAATCAGCATCGGTGCTAATGATTTGTTCGCTGCCATTTAAATGCCATCCCTTAAAGAGACAGAAATTATCATTTTGATAATTATAGAATGGGTAAGCATGAATTTTGACAGTAGTTCCATTAGCGACAACTTTATAGCCTTTATCATTCGCTACCGCATTATCGATAGCAACATTGCCTTTTGAGGAATCAGAACTTGTCACACTGACATATGTTTTAGTGCTTTGACAGCTAAAAACGTATTTTATTGATTCAATAACCCAATCTGAATTACTATAAACATAGTCTTTATTACCAAGGTAATAATATAAAGATCCCGCTCTATCAAACGAGTTTCCGGTTTCTACAACATATTGATGATGATATTCGCTTACTGGTTCTGTACGTTTAGTAGAATTGGTAAGATCGTCCTTATCTAAACTAGCCATATCAAGATCTTCCAAATAATATGTGTATAGAGAGCCAAATGTACTTAAACTTCCATTTCTTAAATAGTGGCCAGTAAATTCGATACTTGTGACCCCTCTAAGAGGAGTTTCATTGATTAAATAATCGCTTAAGCTAGTAAATTCAAAGGCAACACCTTCCTGACTAGATGGGGCTGATTTTGTTCTAAAAACGATATCGTTTCCAAGAGCGGTTTTAAATGTTCCTCTATAGACATCGCCATCTTGCACAAAATTAGATTTGTTTGAGGCGTCAATAGTTAATGTATATGGTTCAATATCAGCTTTAGCGTTCAAAGATGGTAAAATATTATTTGACGCTAAAATGGTAGCAGAAACAGCACCTACTGACAAAATTGATGTGATTAATAATCCTAGTTTTTTCTTTTGCATAAAAATACCTCACTTTTAAAAATCTTTTAAATATTACCATAACGTCTGTCACAAATGTGCCACACAAAGAAAAAGGACTGACACAATTGTATCAATCCTAGTTAAAACAATTTGGGTGTAATGGTCTGAAATGATACAAAGGGCCACTTGCTAGAAATGTGGGGCACCCACAGTTAATGTCTTCTTTTAAACAATACTAATTCTGGATTTGCACCTTCAACACCATATGTACAAATCAATATTATTTCAGCATTCGCCACTATTCCAAAGCATCTATTATTATCTACTTCAAGTTGATTGCCTAAGTAAGTCACATTATCATCTAAAAATTTGGCTTTCATACCTGAAGGTAAGCGATATTCGAGATTAACATATGCTCCAACAAGTGCGCTTAGATTTTCTAATTTAGGCATGCCCTCAATGTTTAGATTATTTATTTCTTCGATTAATTGTTTTTTAAAGGCATCGAATTTTCCATGATCGCTTAGTTCTTTATGATTTTTCCAATAATTGAGATTTGGAAGCATACCTCTCATATACTCTTTTGCTTGTTCTTCAGAAAAACCTTGAGCAACCATATGAGGAATGCAAACATTAATCAAATCATCCATATCATTATATGTATAGGTGCCATCTGCATAGCACCACTTGCAATACTCTTCATTCATTGAACCATCGTTATTTCTTCCGATGATTTCATCTTCAAGTGGCATCCCGCAGCATTGGCAAATAAGTTTGTTAGGAGAACCCAAAAGTGTGTTTATTGACACGTTATATAGTTTTGAAAGCAGTTTTAAAGTTTCTGTATTTGGCATTGTTTCACCCGCTTCCCAGCGTGACACAGCTTGTCTTGTAACAAAAACCTTTTCCGCTAATTCCTTTTGTGAATAACCATTTTTAATTCTAAGTTCCCGTAGTACTAATTTTGTTTCCATAAAAATCACCTCAGTTCACTAAAATAATACCATTTACTTCATGGAGTGCTAAGCAACACGTTGTTGCGTTAAACCAAATTCAAAGAAAACTTAAAAAACAGTCCTGACATAGTATCAGAACTGTAGTTTACATTTGGTCGAGAAGACGGGATTCGAACCCGCGACCTTTTGGTCCCGAACCAAACGCGCTACCAAGCTGCGCTACTTCTCGAAATTAAAAATCAAATAATGAGAGCTGGTCAGTCTCATCAAGTTCATTAAGTACACCTAAAGTATCAAGGTCTTTAACATTAGTGCTAGTTAACCTCGTTCTACGTAATAAATCCTCTTTGGACATAAATGGCCCATCTTTTCTTGCTTCAATAACTGTAATTGCGTTATTTTCACCCAATCCATCAATGGTAATAAATGGAGGAATTAAAGCTTTGTTTTCTTCATCAATAACAAACTTAGTGGCGTCACTACGATAAAGATCAATATTTGAGAATTTATAGCCTCTTTGCACCATTTCTAACGCAATTGTTAAAGTTTTTAGCTGTTCATTTTCTTTTGGAGAAAGCTTTTCAGATTTACTTCTGGATTTAAACTTAAGCTCTTCAAGACGAGCGATAATAGCTTCTCTACCTTTAATCATATTGACAATATCATATTGCTTACTTCTAACAGTAAAGAATGTAGCGTAAAACACTAAAGGATGATATATCTTAAAGTAACCTACTCTAACAGCCATAGTTACGTAAGCAACCGCGTGTCCTTTTGGGAACATATATTTAATTAAGTTACAAGAATCAATATAGAATTGAGGAACTTTATTGACCCTCATAATTTCTACATATTCTGGTTTTAAACCTTTACCCTTTCTAACATCTTCCATAATAGAGAAAGAGACTGAAGAAGGTAAACCTTTATCAATAAGGTAAGACATAATATCATCACGACATCCAATAACTTCTTGTAGAGTGGCTTTACCCGATTCAATCAATTTATCCGCGTTTCCATTCCACACACCAGTACCATGTGATAGACCAGAAATAATCACTAAATCCGAGAAAGTTTTAGGTCTAGTTTGTTCTAGTAAGCCACGGACAAATTCGGTTCCAAACTCGGGAATAGCTAAAGCTCCAGTCTTACTTCCTAAGTAATCATTTTTCATCTCAAGAGCATCACTAGAAGAGAACAAAGACAAAACTTTAGGATCATTTAAAGGAATATCCTTAATAGGAATATTAGTTAAATCACACATCATTTTTAACGCCATCGGGTCAACGTGACCTAAAAGGTCAAGTTTTAAAATGGTGTCGTGAATCGAATGGAAGTCGAAGTGAGTGGTTTTCCAAGAAGCATCTGGTTCATCAGCAGGATATTGAATTGGCGTAAAGTCATAGACATCATGGTCAGTAGGAACAACGACAATGCCACCAGGGTGTTGACCTGTAGTTCTTTTTACATCAATACATCCACTTGCAAGATAACCAATCTTAGCTTTTGGATAAGTGTTAGGATCAAGCCCTTTTCTTTCAATATATCCACGAGCAAAACCAAAGGCAGTTTTATCCGCAACAGTTTCAATCGTGCCGGCTCTAAAGACGTTATCCGCGCCTAAAAGTTCACGGGTGTAATCATGAGCTCTCGCTTGATAATCTCCAGGGAAGTTTAAATCAATATCTGGAACTTTTTCTGCAGTAAAGCCTAGGAATGTTTCAAAAGGAATATTTTGCCCATCTCTTACCATCTCTTCTCCACAAATAGGACATTTCTTACTTGGTAAATCATATCCGGACCGATACTGAGGCAAATCATGAGAGGTAAATTCAAAATGCTTACAGTTAGGGCAACGATAATGAGGAGGGAGTGGATTAACTTCAGTAATATCCGCCATCGTCGCAACAAAAGAAGAGCCAACAGATCCACGGCTACCAACGATAAAGCCATCTTCATTAGCCTTTTTGATAATCTTATGAGCAATATAATAAATAACTGAATATCCGTTGCTAATAATACCTTTAAGTTCGGCATTAAGACGATTCTCTATATATTCAGGCAATGGATCACCATATAACTCGTGTGCTTTATGAAAGCACATTTCTGTTAATAGATTCTCACAGTTATCGATTTTAGGTGTATACAAAGTGTCGTTAGGAACAGGAACGATTGTTTCAATCTGATCCGCAATCATATTTGTATTTGTCACAGTAATCTCATAAGCTTTTTCTTCACCTAAAAAACTCATCGCGTCGAGCATTTCTCTAGTAGAACGATAATGCTGGTCTGGGTTTTCAAAAGGAGGAAGATTCTTTCTAGAATATGGATTCAATGGGTGAACAGTTCCACCTAAACCAGGAGCAAAAATATAAACATCGCGGAATACTTTTTCCTTAGGCGTCACATAGTGAACATCACCAGTAGCCACTACTGGGATATGCATGTTATCCGCAGCAGATACTATATCCTTAAGATAAGCAATTACATCTTCTTCTTCGAGTTCACCAGTATTGACTAAGAAGGAATAGTTCTCGGGTGGTTGAATTTCAATATAATCATAGAACTTCACTACTTCTTCTAATCTTTCTTGATTATAGTTATGAGCAGTTCTAAATACTTCGCCGTTAAAACATGCTGAGCCCACAAATAAATGTTCTCTATGAGACATAATTTCTCGACGAGGAATCTTTGGAATACCAGCTAGATATTCAACATGGGCTAAAGATACTAATTTATATAAATCTTTTAAGCCAACTTTGTCTTTAGCTAAAACAGTAACGTGAACTGGCCTAATATGTTGAAGAACTTCCTTTGGAGTAACTAATTTTTCTAAATCAGCATGAGTCATCTTAAGATTATTCTTTGTAAGTTGAACAATCATAGGCTGCCAGACGTCATTTAAGACATTAGCATCGTAGTCCGCTCTATGAGCGGCATCTTCATCATAGAAGACATCCATGTTCTTACATAAAGCACCTAAAGAATGCCTTCTGGCTGTTGGGAAAAGATATCTAGACAAAGCTAAAGTATCGACAATAGGATTATCCAATAAAGGTAAACCTAAACGTTTCAAAGATTCTTGAAGGAAGGAAATATCGAAATCAGCGTTATGTGTTACCAGAATAGCGCCTTTTAAGTAATCAAGAATCTTATCAATGCATTCTTTAATGGTTGGTTTGTTCTTAACCATCTCGTTAGAGATATTAGTGATCTTTGTAATCTTTAAAGGGATTGGTCTTTCTGGATTAATTAAAATATCCATACTAGAAGTCACAATTCCGTGTTCAACAGTAACTGCGCCAAATTCAATAATACGGTCATAACGACAACTTAAACCAGTGGTTTCTAAGTCTAAAACCACGTATTTTGCGTTATTTAAGGGGATATTTGCAGGATTTTTAATGAATTTAAGTTCATCATCCACCATATAGAACTCACAACCATAAAGCAACTTAATACCATTATCTTTGGCAGCTTTTTGCGCATCAGGGAAGGCTTGAACAACAGCGTGATCAGTTAAGGCCATACATTTATGTCCAAGAGCTTTTGCATAACGGCAATAAGCATCCATATTTGAGACACCATCCATCGCTGACATATTACTATGGAGATGAAGTTCCACTCTTTTAATTGGTTCTTCGTCTTTAGCAATTTCATCTGGAGGGAGCAAATCAATAAAATGTCCTTTAATAGCTAAGGCATTAGAAAAGTCTAAATATGTAACTCCACGAATTCTAACATTAGTGCCTTTAACTAAATGAGAAACTAGTTCGTCATTGACTTGATTGTTTTGATACATATCAACATAGATAGCGCCGCCAAACTCATCAGCAACACCAACAACAATCTTTTTGCGACCACCAAATTCATTAATCTCAATAGAGAAAACAAAACCATTGAAATCAACACTATTAATGTTAGTGGTTATATCATCGATTTTATCGACTGGTTCATAATTGCCACGTTTATTTAATCTCGCTCTTTCTCTTTCTTTTTTCATCTCAAGAGCGTTAGCTTTCATTTGTTCTAAAAGAATATTTCCGACATCCGCATTAATTTGTTTTTTCTCTTCTTCAATCATATCAATGACGTCATTACGGTCAGTGATTTCAGGAGCGGATTCTTCGATGTCACTATTGATTGTATCAATTGCTTCTTGTTCAGCTTTCTTAGTAATTTTATTAAATGTTCTTTTGCTTACTTCCACGACTTCTTCTTCGGGTTTCACACTTTCTATAATCGTGAATTCATAATATAGAAAATCTAAGAAGTCTTTAAAGTCTTTAACAATCGGAGCGTATTGTTCTTTTTCAGCGTTAGATAAATATTCAATATATAGATGGTCTTCTTCATCTCCACTAATAGATATGTTAGGAGGTAAGCGATACAAGGTTTGATACCAGTCGTTAAATAAAGAAATGACATCTTGATATGTTGGTCTAGTTAAATAGGAGAAACGTAGATTATATGGGTAATTAATCTTCTCTAACCCATCCATAAATTTACGTAGTAAACCATAAATCCATGGCGTCTTTTTAAGAATAACCATATTCCATTTTTCTTTAATGAAACGGTCACGTCCAATCATTTCAAAAGAAAGATCAAAATCATCGAAATCTTCGATGCCAATGCTTCTTAAGAAACGAATCATTTTCTCTTCCATACTAGAACACAAACATTATTAAATCTTTCACTATTAGGGCTATCATTAAGCCTAAAAGAATAAGAATACCCACTAAAGAGACAATACCTTTAACTTTGGCTGGTATTTCTTTTCTTGTTACACCTTCAATAACAGTAACTAAAAGCTGCCATCCATCTAATCCAGGGAAAGGAAGAAGATTAACAATAGCTAAGTTAACGGAGATAATGCCCCATAATGTTAAGAATTCATAGATACCAAAATTCTTTAATGTATTGCTTGTAGTAAAACCAACAGCGATAATACCACCCACTTCAGCTTTACCGGTAAATAAAGAACCAATCCCACGAACAATAGCGGTAGCTCCTTGACCAAAGTCATCAAAAGTGGCTTTAAAAGCTTGACCAAAATTATTATGGAAATCATTTCGATAAATGCTAATACCAGTTTCTTCTAAATAATATGTACTAGCGGTTCTAAGTGCGGCGATAGTAATATCAACCTCTTTATCCTTAACCCATTTATTGTTTTCTTTAATTTTGGTTTCGATAGTAAATGAGAAATGTTCTTCTTTTTTACTAGCTTCTTCTAGACTAACTTGATGATCAGAATCAATAATAACTTCTTCATCAACTTTAATAAAGACAAGGTGATTATTCCACGCTAAATCATCTTTACTTTGTAATTGTCTAGTTAAAACTGCAGCAACACGTTGATTAGTTTCGACAATAACTCCATCATCATCCACGACTAGATATTCAGGATAAGATTCTAAATAAGACTCATTAAAACTAATTAAGTCGTCATTTCTTAAACCAGCATCATAGGCAATACTTTCTTCCGCTACGACTGGTTGATAAGCAAAATATTCATGTTTGACGCAAGCTGTTTCTGCGATAAAGAAAATAAGAATTGCAATTAGAGCATTCATCGTCACACCAGCGACAAGAATGATGCAGCGTTTCCATCTCTTAATATGATTCAAACTTCTTTTTTCATCAATCACCATGCCTTCAGGAACCATATCAGTTTCTCCATACATAGAGACGTATCCGCCTAAAGGTATCGCGCGTAAAGAAAAGGCAGTTTCTCCATTTTTTCTCTTTCTAGAGAAAATCTTAGGACCAAAACCAATTGAATATTCAAAACAATAGACATCAAAAGCCTTTGCTGCCACTAAGTGTCCAGCCTCATGAACCATGATTAAAATAGAAAGGAAGACAACAAATAGAAGAATATAGAAAAGTGTCAAAAGAAAGTCCATTATCTATTCTTCCTTTCTTCGATATATTGTCTAGCTAATAGACGATATTTTTTATCGGTCTCCACTATCTCTTCTAAAGTAGGGTGCTTAATATTTTTATGATGATCCATAAAATAGGTAATGATATTCTCAATATCTAAAAAAGGAATTTCATCCTTTAAATAAGCATGAACAGCAACTTCATTAACGGCATTTAAAACAGTGCCATATGTTCCTTTGTTTTCAATAACTTTTTTAGCGTATCTGACAATAGGATAACGTTTAATATCAAAATCATGGAAATGTAAATTCTTATAAGCGTGATAATCTTCAACTAGATAAGTCGAATATTGACATTGGCCTTGATATAAAGCATAAAGGATAGGAACTCTCATATCAGGTTTACCATAATCCAAACGATATAAACCATTTTTGTATAAAACTAAAGAATGAATCAAAGATTCATCATGAAGTAAAACATCAATTTTACGAATTGGATAATTAAATAAATAATGGGCTTCAATAATCTCAAAAGTCTTATTGACCATACTAGCGCAGTCTATTGTAATCTTGGCGCCCATTTTCCAGGTTGGATGTTTTAAAGCATCAGACGCCTTCACATTCACAAGTTGCTCTCTAGATAAATTTCTAAAGGCTCCACCTGAAGCTGTGATAATAAGTTTTTCAACATTATCATCATCGACACTTAAACATTTTGCTAAAGCGACATGTTCGCTATCAATGGGGTAAAGTTTGCCTTGCCCTTTAGCTAAATAGTCGTTAACAAGTTCTCCACCGACCACTAAAGATTCTTTATTGGCTAAGGCGACAATCTTGTTATTCTTTAAAGCGCATAACGTTGGTCTAAGACCGACAAAACCCACTAAAGCATTAACCACCATCTCACAAGGAGAAGAAAGAATTAAATCTTCTAAACCCCTATCTTTAGAAAAGAATAAAACGTTTGGATAACGCTTTTGAAAACGTTTAGCAACTTTCTCATCTTGAACACAAATTGCCTTAATATTTGGAAAATAACCTAGTAAATAAGGGATTTTTCTTGTTCTTTTACCAACTGAAAAGGCAACAAGATCAAAATCGTCACGATGTTTTTTAATGACGTCGATGGTTTGTTGTCCAATCGATCCAGATGCTCCTAACAAACAAATATTCATCAGATAAAGATAGTTCCTTCAACAATACAAATATAAATCGCCGCGGTAATAAAGACGAAGATTAAAGAATCTAAACGGTCACAAACGCCCCCATGTCCTGGGAAGATAGAACCGAAATCTTTAATACCAAATTGTCTTTTTGCCGCAGAGAAAACAAAGTCACCTAAAGTTGCCATGATTGGCATTAAAGCGGATAAGCCAACAATGTGATACCAATGTTCAAGATCAAATACACCCGCTAAAATAGGGTGATGACATAACGCTAAAATGAAAGCAAATAAAGAAGAGATAATGAAGGAAATAATGATGCCTCCAAAGAATCCTTCATATGTTTTCTTAGGAGAGATACGTTCATTAATCTTATGTTTCCCAAATAAGACACCAATGAAATAAGCACCGGTATCAGTAAAGAAACAACCAAACAAAACATAAAACATCAAAGTGGAACTTTCAAAGTTATCAAACCAGTTAAAGAACGCTCTTGGTGTTGGATTATATAAAGAAGGAACGAATCTCACATATAAAGCAGATTGAATACCTAACGCTACGATAAATAAAAATACAAAATAGTAACATGCATCAGTTACTGTGATTGCGGTGTTTAAAATAACAACTATGAAAATAGCCACAATACCACCAAATAATATAATATTTGGTATATAGATATTCTCAAACGTATTATAAACGTGAGATACATCGGTGTGCATGATAGCTCTTAAGAAAGGCCAAAGCATCACTGAAAGCACTAAGGCAATAGAAACAATATATAACCAAATAGAGAAATCCTTCTTGTTGCTATGAATAATTTCATAAGCACCGACGCTAGCAAAAAAGACGCCAACAGCAAAGAAGAACCAATCCCCTAAAAAGACGATTGGAAGCATAACAGCAATACCAACGACTGCGGTGAGTATACGAGTCTTCATAGATTTTTTCACTTCGTTAGTTAATTTATTCGTGACTGGTTCTCTACTCATCTTTAATACCTCCAAACCTTCTATCTCTTCCGTAATATATGTCTAAACATTTTCTAAATTCTTCTTTGGTGAAATCCGGCCATGGAGTCTTGGGGAAGATGAATTCAGCATAAGCAAGTTGCCACGGTAAGTAATTGCTTGTTCTCATTTCCCCACTAGTTCTAATAAGTAAGTCAACTGGTGGTAAACCCTTGGTATATAGATAATCTTCAAAGCTCTTTTCGTTTAAATCTTCTATCTCTTTTTTACCGTCTTTAACATCTTGAGCAAATAGTTTTGCGGCTCTTACTAATTCGTCTTTACCGCCATAATTAAGACAGATATTAAAATAGAAACGAGTGTTGTTTTTTGTTAATTCAATAGATTTTTGAAGAGTTTTTTGTGTTTTTACAGGTAATTTAGAGATATCTCCTGAAATAACAACTGAGCAACCATCTTTAACCATTCTATCGATTTCACGTTTAAAGAAAATATCTAAATAACGGAATAAGTGATTGATCTCACCTTTGGGTCGATTCCAGTTTTCCGTAGAGAAAGCGTATAAGGACATGACCTTAATGCCAAGAGCTAAACACTCTTCATAAATATCGATAATTCTTTCACATCCTTCTTTATGTCCAAGGTGACGAGGAAGATGACGAGCTTTTGCCCATCTGCCATTGCCATCCATAATGAAGGCAACATGTAATAATTGATTCTTCTTTTCCATAATCTAATCTAGATTATAGCAAATAATCATATATATGTTTAGTAAGAAAAAAGAGAAGTTTTCGCTTCTCTTTATATTGACATGATTTCTTTATCTTTCTCGGCGATAATTGTATCAATATCTTTTATCGCTTTATCCGTCACTTTTTGAATCTCATCAAGGATGCGTTTTTGTAAATCCTCGGTATAAGAATCATCATCTTTGACAAAGTCAACAGCGTCACGACGAATATTTCTCACGCCCACTTTGGCTTCTTCGCCATATTTATGAGCTTGCTTAGTGATTTCTTTTCTTCTTTCTTCTGTTAATACAGGAATGATAAGACGAACTTGTGCTCCTTCATTAATTGGATTAAGCCCTAATTGTGAAGCGTTAATCGCACTGACAATGGCTTTCACATCATTACGATCATAAGGTTTAATGATGAGCTGACGTGGTTCAGGAACGGAAATTGAAGAAATTTGATTGACTGGAGTTGGTGAACCATAATATTCAATCATCAAATTTGAGAGCATCGCTGGAGATGCTTTTCCAGTTCTTAAGGTGGCTAAAGAGCCTCTAAGACTTTCAATGGTTTTTTGCATTCTACTTTCAGCATCAAGTGTTAATTCATCCATAATTTATTTCCTTTCCATTGTGGTTCCAATATCTTCTGCGTGGGCCACTTTAATAAAATTAACTGGCTCACTCATCGAGAAAATACGAACTTTAATATCTGTATCCTTAATTAATTCTACCGCAGAAATATCCATAATTTGAAGATTCATTTCTATCATTTTGTCAAAAGATAGAGATTTGATAAATTTCGCATCTTTAAATTGTGTGGGGTCTTTATCATAAACACCTTCAACACCGTTCTTACCCATAAAGATGGCTTCACAGTGTAATTCTTTAGCTCTTAATGCTGCAGCGGTATCGGTAGTAAAGAATGGTTTACCAGTGCCTCCAGCAAGGAAAACGATTTTACCGTTTTTTAAATCTTCATCAGCTTCTTTAATGTTATAAGGTTTACTTACTCCATCAATCGCTGGGATAGCGGAATAGACAACTGTATCGAGTTGATAATTCTCTTTTAATGAGGAAGATAAAGCTACAGCATTAATAACAGTGCCAAGCATACCCATAAAGTCCGCTGGAACTGGTTCAATGCCAATATCTTTAGCGAGTTTTCCTCTCCAAATATTACCCGCTCCAATGACAATACAAATCTCAACTTTATCATCATGAAGCTTTTTAATAACATCAGCAAAACTCTTTAAACAAGAGACATCAAGAATTTGTTTTTGATTGCCTCCTTTTAAGGCTTCGCCACTAAGTTTGAGTAGAATTCTACGATACATAATTTCACCCCTTTGTTTTGAAAAAAAGAAACACTAAAGTGTTCCTTTTAATTTTGAAAATTATTTCATTTGGCTCATGACTTCACTAGCGAAATCATCTTTTCTTTTTTCAATACCTTCACCAACTTGGTAACGGATGAATTTGAGAATAGAAACGCCTTTTTCTTTTAAAGCTTGTCCCACAGTTTTACTATCATCAAGTAAATATGGTTGAGCCGTTAAGACCATTTCTCCGAAATATTTATTGACTTTGCTATCAATAATTTTAAGAAGCATTTCTTCTGGTTTGCTGGCTAATTTTTCATCATTTTTCGCCGCGGCTAATTGAATTTCCTTTTCATGTGCAACAGCACTTGCAGGAATTTCATCAGTGGAACGATATTGAGGATTGTTAGCAGCAACGTGCATAGCAATACCTTTACCGAGTTCGGCATCTTCTTTATCAAGAACGACAACAACAGCAATCTTACCACCCATATGAACATAAGTAGAGATACCTTGTCCGTCTTTCTTTTCTACGATTTCAAATCTACGAAGATCGAATTTTTCACCCATCTTCACAGTGGCATCAGTGAATAACTCAGCAGTCAATTCTTTAGCTTCTTCAATAGAAGCAGGACGTTTTGCTAAGATAACTTCACTCACGGAATTAACTAATTCACGGAAAGCGTCACCCTTAGAAACGAAGTCTGTTTCACAGTTAACTTCTAAAATGACAGTAGCACCACATTTTGGGCAGGTAGTTGTAATAGCTAAACCTTCAGCGGCAATACGATCAGCTTTTTTAGCGGCTTTCGCTAAACCTTTTTCTCTTAAATAATCTCCAGCCTTGTCTAAATCGCAATCATTGGCTAATAAAGCCGCTTTGCAATCCATAAGACCAGCACCAGTTCTTTCACGAAGAACTTTGATTAATTCGATTAAATTTCCTTCAGCCATCTTATTTGTCCTCTTCGGTTTTTTCTGCTGGTTTTTCTTCAGCTTTCTTAGCTGGTTTCGCAGGTTTTTCTACTTTTTCACTAGCTTCGCCTTCTTTTTTGGCGGCTGGTTTTTTAGCAGCAGGTTTTTTAGCAGCTGGTTTCTTTTCGCCTTCAACAGCGTCTTTATCTTTAATTTCACGAGCCGCTAATTCTTTTTCATAAGCTTGTTGACGTGCTAATCTTTCGGCACGAATCTTGGCTAATTTTTCAGCATTATCTTTGTCTGTTTGACGAATAACATCTTTCATAGTGATGGCTTCGCCTTCATCTTTTAGATAAGCAACAACTGGTAATCCGCCTTTACTTTCAACGATAGCATCGGCCATGACAGCAAGGATTAAGCTGACAGAACGGATAGCATCATCGTTAGCAGGAATGATGTAATCAACGACATCAGGATTACTATTGGTATCAACAATAGCGAATACTGGAATATGGAGTTTACGAGCTTCCGCAATCGCGTTGTGTTCAATACGTGGATCAATAACAAAGATAGCGTTAGGAACTTTCCTCATTTCCTTAATGCCTTCTAAGTTCTTGGATAATTTTTCTTTTTCTTTACGTAAAGAAGCGGCTTCTTGTTTTGGTAATAAATCTAATTCGCCTTCTTCTTCTCTTCTTTCTAATTCCTTAAGGAATCTGATACGTGTTTGAATGGTTTTAAAGTTGGTTAATGTTCCACCTAACCATCTGTTGGTGATATAGAAGGAACCAGAACGTAAAGCTTCAGCTTGAACGGCTTCTTGACATTGTTTCTTGGTACCGACAAATAAAACTTTGCCACCATTATCAACGATTTCTTTTAATGCTTTGTAAGCATCGCTGATTAAATTGACCGTTTGTTGTAAGTCAATGATATAAACACCATTACGAGCACCATAGATGTATTTCTTCATCTTTGGGTTCCAACGACGGGTTTGATGTCCAAAATGAGAACCGGCTTCTAAAAGTCTTCTCATTGTAATAACTGGAGCATCAGGATCATGCATAACTGCTTCCATGGTAGGAGCAGCTTCTTTTGTCACTTCAGTAGCGACAACTTTTTCTTCTTCACTCATTTATTGAGCCTCCTTATGTTTTGCCTCCACTGTTTCGAAAAATTCACCACTTCGCTTTGCGAAGCACAAAGGGAATTCAATCCACAGTGTGTGTAGTCTGTGTATCCACAGCGTGTTTATTCTAACAAAGAGAGTATCTCTAGACAAGCAAAAATATATTATTTTTTCTTAGCCCTCGGGAAATTCTGCAAATAGATTTGTTTCATGGCCTCTTCACTCACATGGGTATAAACTTGAGTGGCGTTGATACTTTCATGGCCTAATAGTTCTTGGATTTCTCTTAAATCCGCCCCATTTTCTAAAAGGTGGGTGGCAAAGCTATGACGAAGCATATGAGGATGCATATTTAGATTTTGTCCAGTCATCTCTTGGACTTTATCTAAAATGTATTCCACTCCACGATTTGTTAACTGTTCACCTTTATCATTTAAAAACAATGCAGCGCTTTTCTTTTCTTGACGGCTTCTTGCTAAAAGAATAGGACGAAGATTAAGCAAATAGTCATTAATGTCGTTAGCACATTGTTTAGAAAAAGGAACAATTCTTTGCTTGTCACCTTTTCCAATTACTCTTAAAAGTCGCTGTTTAATATTGATATCTTGGACCATAATTGTTACTAGTTCATGAACACGAATTCCAGAATAATAAAGCAACTCCATAATGGCCTGGTCTCTAATAGCGAGTTCATCTTTTCTTAAACGGTTTAATTCAAAGATTTTATCTATTTGTTCTCTATAGAGAAAATGAGGGAATTTCTTTTCTAATTTTGGAGAAGAAACAAAAACAAATGGGTTAAGATCAACAATGTGCTCTCTTACTAGATAAGTATAGAAATGTCTTAAAGCAGAAAGCCTTCTTTTGCATGACCTTTTACTCACTCCATTGCTCATTTCTAAGGATAAGAAATTACGAATTATCTGCGGATCAACTTGGTCAAAAAGAATCCCTTCTTCCGCGAGAAAAGCAAAGAACTTTTCAATATCGCGACGATAAGAATCTATTGTTTGAGGAGAATAACGTCTTTCTTCTTTTAGATGGTCTAAAAACTCTTTCGTAACTTTATTCATATCTCACTTATTTTAGAATAAGTAAAAGAAAAACGGAATATTTATTTCCGTTTCCCTCTATATTTCTTTCTTAAGTTTTCCATGTGATGACATTTTGGGAAATTCGTGCATCCAAGGAAGTAACCAAATTTGCCTTTTTTCTTGACTAGATAGCCATCGCAATCAGGTTCTGGACATTTACCCACATAATCCTTCTCAGTATACTTTTGTTTTTCTTCTGGTTTAATGTATTTACACTTAGGATAATCAACGCAAGTAATGAGCGTTAAACCATTCGCGTTAGTTCTTCTGACTAAACGTTTATGACATTTTGGGCATTCTTCAGGCTCTTCAAGTTCTTCAATAATATCGGTGTTTTTAATATAGCGACATTTAGGATAATTGCTACAACCAACAAATACGCCGAAATTACCACGTTTGTACACTAAAGGAGAACCACATTCAGGGCAATCTTCGCCAGTCTTTTCTTCTTCTTTTTTGTTGGCTAAAATCTTTTCTTTAGCTTGAGAAATCTCTTCGGTAAATGTTTCATTAAAGTCACTTAAAATAGCTAGACGAGATTCGTTTCCTTCTTGGATGGCGTCAAGCTTTTCTTCCATTTGAGCTGTGTAATTGACATTAACAATGTCAGGGAAGTATGAATCTAAGAAATTAACTGTATCTGTACCTTGTTCTGTAACAGTTAAAATACCAGCATTGTTATTAACGTATTTTCTATTTCGAAGCGTCTCAATCGTGGAAGCATAGGTTGATGGTCTTCCAATGCCTTCTTCTTCCATCAATTTAACGATTCGAGCTTCGGAATAATGAGCGGGTGGTTGAGTAAATTTTTGTTCTCCTTCTTTATGAGAAACACTTACTTCATCTCCCTCTTTTAAATTGAGGAATCTTTGTTCGTTAGGCTTATCATTACCATCATCTAAAATAATTGTGTAGCCATCAAAAAGTGTCTTAGTTAAATCAAGTTTAAAGGTATAACCATTACCCACAAATGTAATGGTCATAATTTCTTCTTTCTTTGGCTTCATCAAGGAAGCTAAAGCACGATTATAAATCATCTTATATAATTCGTATTGATCGTTAGTTAAGTACTGTCTAACTGATTCAGGGGTACGATGATTAGAGGTAGGACGAATGGCTTCGTGAGCGTCTTGCATATTAGAAACATCTCTAATTTTCTTTTGATGTCCTAAATATTCTTTACCATATGTTTCAAGAATATAGTTTGTCGCTCTATTAACAAACGTTGGAGATAAACGAGTGGAATCGGTTCTCATATAAGTAATTAAACCCATATGCTCCCCACCGACATTGATACCTTCGTATAAACTTTGCGCCACTTTTTGTGTTTTTGAAGTCTTGAATTTAAGACGGGCAAAAGCTTCTTGTTGCAAGCTTGAAGTAGTAAATGGTTCTTTACTTTCTTTTGTTTTAATTTGCTTGGAAACATTAGAAATCTTTAAAATATCTGGGATTTGCGCCAAAATTGCATTTGCTTCCGATTCATTATTAATCTTGATAGACTTACCGTTAAGACCGCTAAATTCAAGATTATAATCCTTTTTGTTTATAAGCGCGGAAACTTTAATGTTCCAATATTCTTCACTGACGAAAGAAGCAATTTCTTCGTCGTGCTCTTTAATCATTTTTAAAGTTGCTGATTGCACTCTTCCAGCAGAGCGGGAGCCAATTGAACGTTGAATCAAAGTTGATAGTCTAAAACCAATAATACGATCAAGTATTCTTCTAGTTTCTTGAGAAGAGACAAGATTGAGATTAATAGTCCTTGGAGTGCTTAAAGCATTGGTAATAGATTCACGAGTAATTTCATGGAACTCTAATCTTTTTGCTTTCTTCACATCTAAACCAAGCACTTGGGCTAAATGCCACGCGATTGCTTCACCTTCTCTATCAGGGTCGGTGGCAAGAATAACTTCATCACATTGATGTTTGGCTCTTAAAAGGTCAGAGACCACATCTCTTTTATCCTTATTTATTTTATAAGTAGGAGTAAAGCCGTTTGCGATGTCCACACCAAGACCATCTTTGCCACTCGTGGCAAGGTCTCTAATATGACCCAAAGAAGCTAGGACAAGATAATTTTCTCCTAGGTATCTTTTAATGGTGTCGCATTTGGCAGGTGATTCAACAATAACTAACTTCATAGGACTTACGAAACAAAAATATAGTGACTTATTTTGCTCTTGTCAACATGTCTAATGGCCTTTCTTTTCTATTAAATAAAACAATTCTTTATTTAAATTTTTTTGCCATTTTTTTCTAGTTGGTAAATTATCTCTTCTGCATCCTCCACAAGAAGCGCTCCTTCTTTAATTAAGCGATTACAATGCGATTTCTCATCGGCACGATACGGAACACAGAAAACCTCTTTTCCTTGCATGAGAGTGTAGCCAATGGTGATTAAAGTACCACTATTACCATGAGCTTCAGTCACTAGTAGAGAATTCGATAAAGCAGAAACGATTCTATTCCTCATGCGGCACGAATTCGGTTCGGCAGGCGTATCAAAAGGGTACTCACTGATAAGAAGATGATTTCTTTTTATTTCCTTATATAAATCAATGTTCCTTTTTGGATAGCATTCTTCTATCCCAGAAGGAATAATAGCAATAACATGTCCTCCATTATCAATTGCGGTTTGAAGGGCTACTGTATCAATCCCAATTGCTAAACCCGAGACAATGTTATAAGAAGGAGCTAATTTCTCCACTATTTTCTTAGTCATCATCTCGCCATATGGAGTATTTTCTCTAGATCCCACGACACTAATGTTTCTCTCTAAATTATTTAATAAGGATAAGTCTCCATAATAAAACAAAACAAAAGGAGCAGGAGTAATCTTATATAACTCTTGAGGATATTCGGCATCAAGCATTGTTACTACTTTGCATTTAACCCTTTCTAAAACACTCAAAATCAAACGGTCATCGTATTCCGGTTTATCTCTAATAGCCTCGTTGATTTTAAAATAATCGCCTTTACTAATGATGGCGTAAAATATCAAAAGATTTCTTCCGTCCATAAAAAAGCCTCCTAATAATTAATAGACGGAAAAAATGAGCAAAATTTTAAAATAAATCTATTTTTTGTATTAAATACTTTTTCACAGGGCCATAAGAAAGGCGATGTAAGCCTCTGACTGGTCCATATTTTTCTAAGGCTTCAAGATGGTCTTTAGTTCCATAGCCTTTATTTAAAGCAATGTTATATTGAGGGTATTGTTTATCTGCTTCCAAACACCAAGCATCACGACTAACTTTCGCTAAAATAGAAGCCGCAGCCACATTGATAGATAAAGCATCTCCATGCGCTAAAGCGATGACTTCTTTATCTAAATCAGGAATATTCATGTAATCAGTAATTACTAAATCGTAAGGATGTTGTAATTCCTTAATGGCGTTCAGCATAGCCAAACGAGAAGCATTGAGAATATTAATCTTATCAATAGTTTCAGGATCAATGGATGTTATCGCATAAGCAAGGGCGTTATTTATTATTTCTTGATAAGCTTCTTCTCTTTTCTTTGCGCTCAACTTTTTTGAATCATTTATTAAAGAAGATTTATACCCTTTAGGAAGTATGACAGCCGCAGCAAAAACAGGACCTAATAAACAGCCCCTTCCAGCTTCATCTGTGCCAACAATGAGGTTAACAGAATCACTATATAAACTGTCTTCAAAATCTAATGGCATAATTCGTTTTCTAAAGAGAAGCGACCAAGCTTGCCATCTTTAAATTCTTTTAAGAGTAAACTATGCCCTCTAGCGATATCAAAATCCCCACTCGAATTGAGTAGTTTTCTTTGTTCACAAATCTTATTTATGATGAGCATATTATCATCATCAAGGCCGAGATTAAAACGAGTGGATAAAGCATGATGATAATACACTCTAAGATAATCTAATAAATAGTTAACCAAATCCTCATTTGGTAAAATATCCTCGCGAATTGAGCCAATTAACGCCAAATTAATAGCTTTTTTTCGATCTGCGTAATTCATAGGTAAAACCCCAGGAGTGTCTAATAAAAGGAAGTTATTATCGACTTTAATCCATTGCTCCCCTCTAGTTAATCCTGGTTTATTTTCTACACCCGCTGCCTTACGTTTAGCAACGCGATTTATTAAAGAAGATTTTCCAACGTTAGGAATACCAATAATCATCGTTCTAATTGGCTGAGGTTTCATACCTTTCGCCATTTCTTTTGCCTGTTTTTCTTTTCCTGATTCCAAGACGGCTTTTCCGATAGCTTTAAAAGCATTATTGTCGGTTAAATTAATAGCGAGTACTTTATCATATTTCTTTTTAAGCAAATCTATATAGATTCTAGTTGAGGTTTCGTCCGCTAAATCTGGTTTAGCTAAAACAATAATCTTCTTTTTGTTAACTGTCCTTTTTTCTAATTCTTCATTGATAGAAGAAAAGGGGGCTCTGGCATCGAGGAGTTCGATGACAACGTCCACCATTTTTAATTTATCATCTATATTTTTTAAGGCCTTACTCATATGGCCCGGAAACCAATGAATTTGTTGTGCCATAATTAATAAGGAATTGGGGTGAAATACTTTTCATCGCTGATAACTTTATTATTGTTAACGCAGGTACCGATAATACAAGTCAAACGTCCAACAAGATTCTCGCGATATAAAGGCTCTTGATTAGAACCATTGCTTGAGCAATCATCACTCACGTCCCAGTTATCACCCATCACAAAATATCTATTTTCTTCTAAAACATAAGTTCTTGCTCTTTCGTTAATCTTCCCGCCTTTTTCTATATTTCGACGATAAGGTAGACGGAGATTCTCTGTTTCTTCAGTTGTGTTTTGATCACAATCATAAACAAGCTTTTCACCACTATTGGTGTAAATAGTAATACTATAGTCTTTTTCAATTGTGACTGTTTCTCCTGGGAAACCAATTATTCTTTTGACTTTATAAGAACGCTGTTCTTTATCTAATAATTCATCGCCAGTCTTATAATGACCGTCAATATGATAATCTCTCCAAGGATAGTAAGTGATAATAATATCAAAACGTCTAAAACTATTAATCGCGCCCTCTGATTTATCAATTAAACCGATGTCACAACGACCAGGAGTTGCGTTTAATGTTGGATACATTGAACTGCCAGTAACATAGACACGATTATAAACATCATTAGGGAAGAATCGACAAGCTGTAAAAATACCTAAAAGAATGGTCATACAAACAAATAACGCCCATAACAAACGATATAGATATTTCATGTTGCCTGTCTTTTTCATATATATAATATATGTTTAATATACTTTTATTGCAAGAAAAAAGACCCACAAAGGGTCTTTATCACATCGTAATTAGAGAATTTCTTTAATACGAGCAGATTTACCAGAAAGTTTACGGATGTAGGTAATCTTGTTTCTTCTCACCTTACCTCTACGCACGACAGTAATCGCGGCTATAGAAGGAGAATGGAGTGGGAAAGTTCTTTCTACACCAATACCACTGGAGATCTTACGAACTGTGAATGTTTCACTAACGCTACCACCGCGGCGAGCAATAACGACGCCTTGGAAGTTTTGAATACGTGATTTGTTACCTTCAATAATTCTCACAGAGACTTTGATTTCATCACCAGAGGAGAATTCAGGTAAATCTGTACGTAATTGTGTAGCATTAATTTCATTGATTAAATTTGTGTTCACAATTAATACCTCCTAACATATGTTGTCTCTTGATGTTCATTCTCATTTTCGACAGCGGAACACCCGTATCGTGTCAAACACGCTTTGATATAATATCAATGATTGATTTTAATTGCAACAAGAACTTTTCAATAATTAATGAGGTGTAAAGCAAAAATACTTGACACTTTGTTTCTATATCTATATTATATATATGCTCTTAGGAGGAAAATGAAATGGCAGTTAAAATTAGATTAACAAGAATTGGACGTCATAAGGATCCATTCTATCGTATCGTTGCCGCTGATAGCCGTTATGCTAGAGATGGAAGATACATTGAACAAATTGGTTACTTTGATCCAGATAAAGGTGTTGAAAGCGCCGTTATCGATGAAGAGTTAGCTCTTAAATGGCTTCAATCGGGTGCCACTCCATCTGATACAGTTAAAGCAATTTTCTCACGTAAAGGCCTCATGGCTAAATACGTCGCAAGTAAGAAAAGCGAAAAGAAATAATGGATTACGAACATCTTATTCACACAATTATTGATCCACTAGTTGAAGAACCTGAATCAGTTTTAGTGCGTGTTGATGCGAGTGATGACGGCAAAATCTATCACATTCTGATTGCCGCTGAAAGACCAGATACAGCTCGTCTCATTGGCAGAAGAGGCATTGTTGCCGCCGCCATTAGAGAAATTATTGCTATTCCTAGCAAAAGCGCGAGACAACGCGTCTATATTAACTTTGAGTCATTTGGAGATGAAAAAGAGGATTAATCCTCTTTTTTTGAATAATTTATGGAAGTTGAATATTTATTATTAGGTTGTATTATTGGGCCATTTGGTTTAGATGGAACCATTAAAGTTTATTCAAAAACTAATTTAGCTGATATCCGTTATAAGAAAGGAAATCAAGTTTTCATTATCGATAAAGAAGGTAATAGATCAATACATGAGATTGCCAATTATCGAAAAACTGGAAATATTGATTTTGTCAAACTCCTCGACATTAATTCTATTGATGAAGCCGAGAAGCTTAAAGGGTGTTCTATAGAAGTAGTTAAAAACTCTAACGACTTAAAAGAAGGCCAATATTTCTTTTCTGATTTACTAGATTTAGATGTTTATGATGAAAATGAAAACCTTGTTGGTAAAATCGTTGAAGTCATGGAATTACCTGCCCACATTAATTTATTAATGAAAAGCACAAAAAAGAAGAATGTTCAAATTCCTTTTGTTAAAGAGTTTGTTAGAAAAGTTGATATCAAGGAAAAAAGAATTTATATTCATTTTATCGACGGCATGTTATGAGAATTACAATCTTAACTTTATTTCCAGAAATGTTTGATGGCTTTTTAAATAATTCCATCATTAAACGCGCCATTAGCAAGAAGGTCGTCTCTTTTTCTATTGTTAACATTCGTGATTATACAAAAGATAAGTATGGCCGTGTTGATAGTGCTCCTATTGGTGGAGGTGCGGGTTTAATTATGAAGTGCCAGCCTATTGTTGATGCTATTAATGCAAACAAAACACCTGGACAAAAAGTCGTTCTATTTACCCCTAGAGGAAACATCTATAATCAACAAAAAGCCCACGAATTTGCTAAAAATAACCAAGATTTGCTATTAATTTGTGGTCATTATGAAGGAATTGATGAAAGAATAAACGCCTATGTTGATGAAATGATTTCTATTGGTGATTACATCCTCACCGGAGGAGAAATACCCGCTATGATTGTCTCTGATAGTGTTACTCGTTTATTAGAAGGAGCAATCAGCCAAGAGAGTCTAGTTGATGAATCTTTTGAACAAGGCTTATTAGAATATCCTCAATATACTGAACCATATGAATTTAATGGTCAAAAAGTTCCCGATATCCTTTATAGCGGTAATCATCAAGCCATTGATAAATATCATAAAAAAGAATCCTTACGCTTAACGAAAGAATATCGTAAAGATCTATTTGATAAATACCCACTAAGTAAACAAGATAAAAAACTTCTTCAAGAATTAGATAGCAAAGAAACACCTTCTTGGGAAACCACCGCTATTAATAAAGGGAAGAAGTTTATGAAATAAAATTACATTCCAGGAAAACCCATGCCTCCTAATCCACCAGGGGGCATTTTTCCACTTTTACGATATTGCTCCATCTGTTTCATCATTTGTTTCATCTGTTCAAACTTTTTGAGCATTCTATTAATATCGGCAAGTGATTTACCGGAACCATTGGAGATTCTTTGTTTACGTGAATATTTTAAAATATCAGGATTATGTCTTTCTTCTGGAGTCATGGAATTGACAATTGTTTCAAAGTTTCTCATTTCCTTTTCTCCAGCAGCTTGTTGTTCTTCGGAAATTCTTGGCATACCAGGAATAAGTTTAAGTAAACCACCTAAAGAACCCATCTTTTGCACTTTACGCATTTGTTCAATCATATCTTCTAAGTCGAAGCGGCCAGACATCATCTTATTAACAGACTTTCTTGCCTCTTTTTCATCCATCTCTTCTTGGACTTTTTCTACCAAAGTGACTACGTCACCCATACCAAGAATACGGTCCGCCATACGGTCAGGATGGAAAATATCTAAATCGGTAATCTTTTCACCAACACCAGAGAACTTAATTGGGACACCAGTCATATGTTTAATTGATAAAGCCGCACCACCACGAGCATCACCATCTAACTTAGACATGACAATACCAGTAAGGGCGAGTTTATCATTAAAAGCATTAGCGACATTGACTGCATCTTGACCAGCCATCGCATCCACCAACAGGAGAATTTCATCAGGAGAAACTTTATCTTTTATTTGATTAAGTTCATCCATTAAGGCTTCATCAATCTGTAAACGACCAGCAGTATCAATAATTAAAACATCATAATGTTCATCAAAAGCTTTTTGTCTAGCAACTTCACTAATCTTAACAGGAGAGACAGATGTACCCATATTGACTATGTCAACACCTACAGATTTAGCTAAAGTATTTAATTGATCAATAGCCGCAGGACGATAGACGTCAGCCGCTGCTAAAAGTACTTTCTTGTGCATCTTGTATTTAAGTAGATGCGCTAACTTTCCAGTTGTTGTGGTTTTGCCTGAACCTTGTAAACCAACCATCAAAATAACTGTGGGTCTATTGTTTTGTAAATGTAATTCACTATCATCACTACCAAGTAGTTCTACTAATTCATCATGGACAATCTTAACGAGCATTTGGGAAGGGTTCACTTTTAAAAGAACTTCTTGACCAAGTGCTTTTTCTTTAACGCTATTAGTGAATTCTTTGACAACGCGATAGTTGACATCGCTTTCAAGAAGAGCAACACGGATTTCTTTAAGCATATCCTCCATATTGCTTTCAGTGAGTCTTGCTTGACCACGAATCTTCTTAAATATGCCTTGCAATTTGTCTGACAATGATTCAAAAGCCATCTATTTTACCACCCTTTCCAATTGTTCAATTTCTTCAAGATTTTCCGATTTTGAACGCATTTTTGCAGTTATTTCTAAAACTTTGAGCCTTTTTTCATAGATTCTCAACTCTTGCTCAAAGCCTTCAATTTTCTTCATTCCTTTTTTAATCGCATCCTCAACTGCGGAGCGAGAAACATCGCGATTAGAGGCAATCTCACCTAAGGATAAATCATAACAAAAATAGTCTTCTAATATCTCTTGTTGTGTTTTGGTGAGTAACGAAGAATAAATATTAACTAGTTCTCTATTTCGCAAATTCTCTTTAAAGTTATCCATTATTCTTCCTCAACACATAAACCATAAAGATATTTATCTAAATCAAATTCGGTGAGATCTTCCATCTTCTCGCCTAAACCAATAAAACGAACAGGAACGCCTAATTCATCACGAATAGCGAGAATGATACCACCTTTACTAGTGCCATCCATCTTTGTAACAATAACACCAGTAAGATTAGTGACTTCCGAGAATGCTTTAGCTTGTACTACACCATTTTGCCCTGTTGTAGCATCAATGATAAGGAAAGTCTCTTGAGGAGCCCCTTCAATTTCTTTACCAATAACACGTTTTATCTTTGATAACTCCGCCATTAAGTTAGCTTTTGTTTGTAATCTTCCAGCAGTATCAACAATTAATAAATCGTAACCTTCTCTGGCCCCTTTATAGACACCATCATAAGCAACAGAAGCAGGATCTTGTTCGTTCTTACCGACAACAATATCAATGTTTAGTCTATCAGCCCAAACTTTCAATTGTTCAGTTGCACCCGCTCTAAAAGTATCACCGGCCACCAACAAAACTCTTTTTCCTTTTTGTTTATAGCGGTAAGCAAGTTTTGCAATTGTGGTTGTTTTTCCTACTCCATTAACTCCAACAACTAACACCACTGTAGGAGTTCCTTCTTTGAAGGAAAGTTCGTTAACAACATCACCTTTTTCGGCATAGCCAATAAACATTCTATCAACGAGAACTTCGTTAATCTTTTCTGGATCTTTAATGTTTTCTTTTTTGCTTATTTCAAGAACTTCATCGATAATACGCAAAACTAGATTAATACCAATATCGCTTTCAATTAAAATCTGTTCAAGCTCTTCAAAATATTCTTGATTCACACTTTGATAACGACGAGATAAATTATGTAAACGATTAGAGAAATTTTTTCTCGATTTTTCTAAGCCTTCAGTATATTTAACAACCTCTTTATCTTTTTCCTTTTTGTGAAATTTTTCTTTTAAAAAAGAAATCAGTCCCATCTTACATGACTCCTTTCTTTAAAGCATTAAGCGCCGCTTCTTCTTCAGCGGCCTTTTTAGATTTACCTATTCCTGAAGCTAAAACTACATCATTAAACATCACATTCACTTTAAAAGTGCGATCATGTGCAGGGCCAGAAGTCTCTACGACTTCATAGTGGACCATTTCATGATATTCAGCTTGCATTAATTCTTGTAATTTTGTTTTCGCATCAATTGTAAGACTTAAATCAATGTTCTTTAAATCTTCAAGCATGATTTGATTCATAAACTTAAAGGCACAGTCAATACCGCTATCTAAGTAGATTGCTCCTACTAAAGATTCAAAAATATCTTCCAAGATGTTATCTGAATGAACAATAGATTCTGCCTTAATAGAATATGAGGTGACAACAAATGTTTCTAAATTGAGTTTACGAGAATATGAGGCAAGGGATTTGCTCTTCACTAAATAAGCACGAATTCTTGTCATTTCCCCTTCAGAAGAAGTAGGAAATAACTTAAATAAGTTATCAGAAACATAGAATTCAATAACCGCGTCACCGATAAATTCTATTCTTTCGTAGTCATAATGGGTTCCGGAATTGAAAACATTATAAGAAGAATGAGTAAAAGCCTTTTTATAAAGTTCGACATTATGACAAGGTAAATGGAAACTCTTTAAAAAGTCTATTATTCTTTGTTCATATTGATCCATTAATTAATAGCCTCCTTAATTTTATTAACCACTCCACTTTTATTCATTTTATAAGCCACATCTAAAGCAGATTCAAAAGCTATTTCATCACTACTTCCATGAGCCTTAACAACAACACCATTAACACCTAAAAGCATAGCGCCACCAGTGTTCTTATAATCAAAGATTTCAGTCATGTTCTTAATACCAGAACGAACATGAAGATAACCAAGTTTACTCCAAAGATTCTTTTTAAAAGCATCCTTAAGTAAAGAAGAGAAAATCTTCGCCGTACCTTCGGTACTCTTTAAGAAAACGTTACCACTATAGCCATCAGTAACAATGACATCAGCTTCTCCGGAAAGAGCATAACGGGCTTCAACATTACCTTTAAAACCTGGGAAACTATTTTCTTTAAGCATCTTATAAGCTTCTTTTCCAGATGGCGAACCTTTACCTTCTTCTAAACCATTACTCAAAATATAAGTTTTTGGCTCTTCCACCCCATAAACACCTTGATAATAAAGTCTACCCATTTTTGCGAATTGATATAATTCTTCGCCAGAATTCTCGTTGCTCGCTCCTATATCGAGAATAATGACTTTTTTACCTTTAATCTTGGTAGGGAATGGGGCCACTAATGCCGCTCTTTTAATACCAGGAATAAGTTTTAAAGTAATAGTAGCGCTTGAAAGGAAAGCTCCAGTTGAACCACAAGAAACGACACCGTCATAGCCATTCTCTTTCATTTGTTTAACAGCGTTTAACATTGAGGAATTTTTCATTCTTAAAACTTCTAAAGCACCAGCTTCCATTGGAACAACTTCAGGAGCATCCACAATCGTGGCAATACCTTCTAATTCAGCAAGTTCTTCTTTTTTGCCAAAAGCAATGATTTCTACATCATTATGTTTGCTTAAGAAGCTTTTAATCGCTTTAACGATAACTGGGCTTCCTAAATCTCCACCTAAAGTATCAACTGCAAGTTTCATAATTTATTCCTCAATTCTTGAGTATTCTACCACGTTAAAGGATAGTAAACAATTTAATTGTTTCACTAGGTATTAAAATATACAAATAAGAAGCAATTAGCCTTTGATTAACGGATTATATAAGATGTCTTTCTTGCTCTTTTCTATAACCCACTTAAATCCTGGTTGTTCTTGGTTAGATAAAATGTATTTAGCGTCTTCTCTCGCCACCACAAAAATCTTATAGTCATCAATGATATTCAAGAACTCAAAAGAAGGTAAACCTGATTGTTTAATACCCGCTAATTCGCCTGGGCCACGAAGTTTTAAATCTGCTTCCGCAATTTCAAAGCCGTCTTCACTCTTAGTTAAAATATCTAATTTTTCTTTTGCTTCAATATCATCATTATCAAGCGTTAATAAACAAGTTCCTTCACTACCATCTCGACCAATTCTTCCACGTAATTGGTGTAACGACGCTAAGGAAAAATGAGAAGAATCATAGATAATCATTAAATTCGCCTTTTTTACATCAATACCAACTTCAACAACACTTGTAGAAACTAAGATAGGAGTCTCGTTGTTATAGAACTTTTCTAAGGCCAAATTCTTCTCATCATTTTTCATTTTTCCATGTAAAATACCGACTTTTTGCTTATATTTTAAGAAATATGTGCCAAAAAGCTTCTCTACAGAATAACGATTGTCTTCCGTAAAATCGATTAATGGAGCAATGACATAAACTTGTCTATTTTCTTTTAATGAAGCATCAACTAAATTGAATATTTCTTTGCTACTAGAAGAGACAATTCTAGTGGTGATGTTTCTTTTTCTACTTGGGAAAGTGGATAAAGTTGATATTTCTAAATCCCCATATAGCGTCAAAGCTAAGGAGCGAGGAATAGGAGTAGCAGACATCATTAATAAATCAACATTATTACCCTTGTTAGCGAGCATTACTCTTTGGTTAACGCCAAAACGATGCTGTTCATCAATAACCGCGAGTCCTAAAGAAGAATATTCTAGCGATTTAGTAAAGACGGCGTGTGTTCCAATAATTAAATCAATCTCACCACTACTAATTTCATCATATAATTGCCATTTTTGTGCGATCGGTGTGCTTCCTAAAAGAAGAGCAATTTTAACCTTAGTGCCGCTAAATAGTTTTTTTGCATTCTCATAATGCTGACGACACAATACATCAGTAGGCGCCATTAAAACACCTTGATCTCCTCTTAGATAATTCGCATATAAAGCAATAAAACTTACTAATGTTTTACCAGTTCCCACATCACCTTGAAGTAAACGATACATTAAAGTGTTATCGTTCATATCATTAATAATCTCTTGTGAAGCTATTTCTTGATCCTTTGTTAAAAGAAACGGTAAAGTATCAATCCAAGGTTTACACAAAGAGAAATCAATAGGTTCTTTTTTATATTTAGTTAAAGATTTATTTTCGGTCTTGATTAATTGATTCTTTAAAGAAAAGATTAAAGCTTCTTCATATTTTAAATGTCTTAAGGCTTGATGAATATCTTCTTTATTCTTAGGGAAATGAGCGGCCTCTAAGGCTTTCTTTTTATCAATTAAACGATATTTATTTAAGAAGTAATAAGGAACGTTAGAATAAATCTTATCGCCAATATTATCTAAAGATTTCTTCACTAGTGAAGAAAATGAATGCTGTGGATAATCACTTGGAAGATTATATATAGCTTTAATTCTATCGTTTAAGGCTATCTCTCCTTTATGAAAATTAACCAAACTTATTTCTTTTCTTTCCTTGTTATAAATACCAACAATGGTGTAAGTTTCTCCCACCACCATGGTCTTACTTAAAAAGTCGCGGTTAAAAGCAACAACTTGGAAATAGGTGTTACGAGTTGTTAAATAATCAAATCTTGTGATAGTAATATTTTTACTTCTTACTAACTTTAAACTTGAGGCTACTTTACCAAGTAAAACTACCCTTTGTTTATCTTCTAAATGTCTTTCATCTTTTGTATAATCAAAAAACTCATATCGACGAGGAAGATAATTAACAACGTCATAATAAGAGAAAATCCCCATAGCGCCTAATAAATAATTGATGCGTGGGGATTTACTTAATTTTTCCATTGGGAAAGTTTATTTATTATTCAATACCAACGATGAAGGAATAAACAGCTTGATTACCATCACGAATATCGATATCTAAATCAGAATATTCGTTTTCTAATTCACCAAGGATTTCTTCTTTTTCTTCGTCACTAACATCTTCGCCACAGAAGACAGTGATTAAGGAAGATTCATCATTAACCATCTTAGAAATTAAAATCATTAAGGTTTGAATCTTATCTTTGTTACAAGTAACAATGTCTTTATTAAAGATGCCCATAAATTCATCTTTTCTAATCTTCACACCATTGATTTCAGTATCACGGATAGCGAATGTCACTTCGCCAGATTTAACATTACCTAAAGCTTCTTTCATCACTTCAAAGTTATCTTCAGGAGTGCTATCTTCATCAAAACATAAAGCGGAAGTAATTCCTTGAGGAATAGTCTTACTTGGAATAACGAAGATATTAGCAATTTCTTTATCTTCATTCATATCACGAGCTTGATTAGCCGCTAATAAGATATTGGAGTTATTTGGGAAGATATAAACGTTACGAGCGTTAACTTCTTTAATCGCAGAGATAAAATCTTCAGCAGAAGGGTTCATAGTTTGACCACCCTTAACGATATATTTCACACCGATTTCTTGGAAAACTTCATCAATGCCAGATCCACTGGAAACCGCGATCATCGCTGATTCAATCTTTTCTTTCTTTTCTTCAACTAAATCAGTATGTGGTTCTACTTGTGCCCCACCCGCTAAAGCGTGGTGTTGTTCAGTCATATTTTCAATTTTGATTTTTAAGAATTCACCAAATTGTTGAGCATAGTTCAAAACGTTTCCGGGATTTAATGTATGAACGTGAACTTTCACGATATCTTCATCATGAACCACCACTAAGGAAGTTCCATGAGATCCTACTAATGTAGTGAATCTTTTTTCATTAAATGGTTTTTTAACACTATCAGGTCCTAAGGACATGATAAATTCAGTACAATAACCAAATTCTTCCTCTTCCATCGCAGCGCCTGCAGCAATGATAGGATTTTCTTTATCTACAGAAGTGGCCTCATTACGAGCAATGAAAGCATCATTAATCGCTGCTTGCATACCTTCATAGATATAAATAAGTCCAGTACCGCCAGAGTCCACAACACCAACTTCTTTTAAAATAGGAAGTAAGTCAGGTGTTCTCTTTAAGGATTCATGAGCTTCTTGAAGTAATAATTCAAAAGCTTTTTCAAAGGAAGTATTCTCTTTAACGTTATTCATTAAGAATTGGCTAGATTCTCTTACAACAGTAAGAATAGTACCTTCAACAGGACGAATAACAGCCTTATAAGCAACTTCCACACCTTTTTGCAAAGCTAAAGCAAATTCATAAGCATTAACTTCTGTTTTGCCTTCTAAACCTTGAGCAAAGCCACGGAAGATTTGGCTAGTAATAACACCAGAATTACCTCTAGCGCCCATAAGAAGACCACGAGAGAAAGTCTTAGCTATATCAGCAATGTTATTATCAGTGCGGTTTTGAATTTCCTTACTACCACTAGTCATAGTAAGGTTCATATTCATACCAGTATCACCATCAGGTACTGGGAAAACGTTTAAAGCATCGACTTCTGGATAATGGTTATATAAATTGTTCGCTCCAGAAATGAACATTTGTTTGAGAATTTGGCCATTAATAATTTTCATAATTAATTCTTAGAGGAGATTTCTTCAGCAAAAATAGACACTGAAGTCACATAGTTTGGGAAAATGCGTTTTAAACGATAAATTACGACATCTTGGCATGAACGGATAGTCTCAGTAATCTTGATGTCTTTAGAGATAATAATACGAGCTAAGATATTAATCTTTTTCTCGGGAGTAATATTAACGTCTAATCCTTCCTCCACTTTTCCTTTCTTCTTCGATAAATTTAAAAATCCAACAACGCCATAACAAGATAAAATCGCCTCTCTAACAAGGGAGATAACATCTTCAAGAATGACGTCTGTAGTAATATTTTTATTAGCAATTTTTTTCATAAACAAAACCTTAACAATAAGGTTTAATAATTTTACCGATTAAAAAGGGGTATGTCAAGTAAATGACAATACCCCATATTAATAAGAAAAACTAATTTTAGAAATTTGGATCAATCTTATGTGCAATCTTAAAAGCAGGAATATCAAAAAATAATGAAGAGAAAAATCCCACAATAAGCATACTAGGAATACTTCTAAGCCAAGAAAATACCCATCTATTAATTCCCATCCATTGTTGTGACGCTAATCCATTAGCAATCGCAAGAATAGGATTAAGAATAACAAAATAAATAACAGAGGCGATAAAGATAGCTAATACACGATAGTGTAGGTTATGGGTAAATGTATCATGTTTAATACCAAAAAGGGAAGTAAACCATTTACCAACGCTCACTAAAGGAACGAATAAAGAAATGAGAATAGCTACTGGTAGAGATATCGCATAATTAAAGCCGACACTCGCCCAATCAATCACACCGCCATTATTAATAAGATTCGCCGCTAAACATAAACAAAAAGATACTGGAATATTACAGCATAAAGCATAAACTATATTGGCTTTAGTTAATATCTTACTCATAATGATTTATTCAACCTCATCAAATTTCATTTGATAAAATGAAAGAATTGCAGCAAAATCATCAACAATATCTCCATAAGTAATAATGCAGTGGTTAGCAAAATCACATTTAAAGAAAGTGATGAATTCTGTATCAGAAAATTCCGCCATTATTTGCGTACGGCAGTACCCAGGTAAAGAGCAGTTTTCTTTAATCGTACCAGAGAGAGCTAACGATTCATCATAAACGCTCTTTTTTGTTAACGCTAACTTACAAACACTGATTTCGCCTAAAGGCATTTCACCTTTAATTCCGATACCTTCATTACTCTCAAAATGGGTTAAAAGTTTGTAGCTTGTTACCATATTTAAAGGTAAGGTACAATGGGCGAAAAGAATCTGTTTTTTCTCCATATCAATAAGACTGGGATTAGCCATAAATGAAGGACGATTGGTTAAGGCTTTAACAATATGCATGGTTAATAAAGAAGAGATATCTCCTTCACAAGCACTAGTAATTCCTTCTTCATTTAATAAAGCTAGGGCTAAACAAGCAGTATTATGATATTTATTAAGTAAATCAAAGCAACGAATTGTTAAGCCTTGTAGATTATATTTCTTTACTAAACGCTTTAAAGCGCTATAAAAATAGAGGGCTTCTTCTAAGACATCAGCCTTTTTAAATTTAGCTTTTAAATCTTCATGATGAGGAATATATTCCATTTGTTTCTTATCGATTTCTATGACTAATTCATCCATAGAAATATCAATAAGATTCATACTAAATCTTTTTTTCACATCTTCTTTACTAATGATAGAAGCGATAAGCCATGGAGAAGGTTCTCCAATGACACCTAAATTATTATTATCAAGTGATTTTTTCGCTAAATAGACATGAAAAAATGATTTAAATGTTTTAGCAACGTGACTAGGATCTTTTCCCACAAACATCATCGCGGAATATTTTCTTCTTGAACAATAGGTTTTAATTTCTAAAGTGGCAGGTAAAGAATTATTTTTGCAGTTACTTAATAAGATAACAGGTTCTTTTTTATCAATAGAATCGAACATTTTCACAAAATGAGGTTCACTACCACCAGTTTCAATAAAATAAATATTACAAACGGCGTCAGGAGCGTTCTCTTTGATGATAATGTCTTCTTCAGTTAATTCATTATTGATATCATCGATAAAATTATTATTTTCTTTAATAATTTCTTCTTCACGATCATCAAGCACTGTTCTTAATCTCACTAAATTTATATACATAATTCTACCTCCTATTTAATATAACATATTAAAGATATACTTTAATTAAAAAAAGCCCGGCGGCTCGCTATTTTGTCCTTACGGATATCTTCGCCACTACGGTGCTTAACTTCTGTGTTCGGAATGGGAACAGGTGTGTCCACCGCGCCATCGCCACCAGACTTTTTTTAGAGAGTTGTTCTCTCAAAACTGAATATTATCACATGTTGTCTTTCTTGTTAATATGAAACTTAAATTTTATTTTTCAAATTGTTACTTAGTAAAAATCTTAAGAAATTAAGTAATCGATCTATTAGTATCAGTCAGCTGAATATGTCACCATACTTACACTTCTGACCTATCAACCTCCTAACATTGGAGGGATCTCTCATCTTGCGATATGGAAGTCTCATCTTTAGGTTAGTTTCACGCTTAGATGCTTTCAGCGTTTATCTATTCCATAGGTAGCTACCCGGCCATGCCACTGGCGTGACAACCGATATACCATTG
>CAMYVX010000010.1 GCA_947302535.1 uncultured Caryophanales bacterium | reverse complement strand
TTCTCCGATGACATCGAAAACCATATTTCCAATCTCTCTTAAAACATCATCTTCCGGTTCCTTAATTTTCTTTAAAAAGAATTGAGTATGTTCATGAACTGTAAGCCCATAGCAAGAGATATGTTTAACATCCAAGGCAAGGATATTTGCTAGATCTTCCTTTAAAAGTGATTTATTGACATGTGGAAGCCCTAAAATCAAATCAACATTTAAATTATTGATTCCATATTGTTTGGCTAAGGAAATGGCTTTTTTGACGTCATTAAAGGTGTGGTGACGGTTGATTAAACGGAGTATTTCATCATTTGTAGATTCCACTCCAAGAGAAAGACGATTCACCCCATATTCTTTCATCATCTTAATTTTATTTTCGCTTAGTGATTCTGGATTAGCTTCAAAGGTATATTCCTGGACATCTAAAGAATATGGTTTAATTATCTTTAATAATTCCAAAAACAAATCATCCTCTAATGCAGTAGGTGTTCCTCCTCCAACATAGATGGTTTTAATCCCATCTTTAATATGGTAAGAATCTAGTTCTTGTTTTAACTTTTCTAAATAAGGAAGAGCGATATTACGAAAATATTGCAACTTAGCAAAGTCGCAATATTCGCAAATATTCTCACAAAAAGGTATATGTATGTATAAAGAGGAGATTTTATTCATCTTTTTCTTTATAGTTACTGATTTCTTCAGCAGTTTTTTCATCCTCGACAGGTTCTAAGATACGGTCAAGAGATTCTTGAAGGTCATGAGAAGTATCACGAGGTTGTTCTTTTAGTTTCGGATGAAGTAAACGGTAGATGCCAAAGGCAATACCCGCGACAGCGGCCACAACCAATAAAACAATGACGAAGATTAATGGAGTAGGAATGTCAGCAAATGTTCTCATAATAGTCCTCACTTTCTAGCAATTGGAGTGTAAACATTCTTTTTGTTGTTCACTCTATCTTTACGATAATAACCTAATTCTACTAGATGGTCCATACTAGTTCTAGCAGTTTCATAAACACAGCCAATCGCTTTCTTATATTGAGCGATGGTATATGATTTACCTAAAGTACAATGTCTAGCATAGAATTTCGCTTCCCCTTTCCTTAAGGAAGGATCCAATTCTAAGAGGTGGTTTTCTAATCTAGCTGCTTGCTTTTCATCTAATTCTGGAGGAATATAGCTAATCGCAATTTCATTAGAATAGGTAGGAGCGGGTTCTTTCTTTTCTTCCACTGTTTCTTCTTTTTCCATAACAGCTTCAAGAGCTTCTTCCTTTTCTTCAGGAACTTTTACCGCGACTTCTTCTTGGTAAATTTCTTTTTTGATTTCTTCTTTTTTCTGGTTAGTCATAATGTCGAAGACTTCTTCGCATTTACGGCCAACATGTCTTAACATAACATTTACATAATATGTAACATCATGAGTCTTTTGTGTTTCTACACTCATTTTTGTTAATTCTTCAGCTTCTAAAAGAAGACTTTCAAGCGGCAAAGCCACGCCGAACTCTAATAAATCGAAATGCGCTAAGACGGCTTTCATCATTAATAAAGCCATCTCATCATTATAATTATCGAAAGGACGGACATAAGAAACATAATAATGAGTAATCATCGCTTTAGCGATATTTGGGATAGTCGCCTTTTCAATAAAGCTATATAAACTACTCATCATCGAATCAATACTTTCAACAGGAGCGGATGTATAAATACGGTCAATAATCACGCGGTTAGATGGATTAGCATCTTTATTCATTCTAAAGAAAGAATAAGGTTGAGAAGAACCAGTCATCTCAGCGTATAATCCTCTCACAAAATCATTATCAATAGGATCAAAGTGTTTATCTTTAACATAATCTAAAGCCTTGTTATATAAAGACAACACTTTCATGGAATCATTAGATTCGGAGATGGTTCCATTGATAATGGAGCGGATAAAATTCTCACTTACGTCTAATTGATGGAAGGCCGCTAATGATTTAAGTGCGGATATACGGCAGCTCATCTCAAAATATTTCAAATCTCCATTAGCAATATTTAATCTTAAATATTCCGCGTTTGCGTTCATAAGGCGTCCTTGTAAACTGCTAAGCTGATTGGAGATATTTGGACACATACATAATGAAAGCATTGAGCGATCAATACCACGTAATGTCAAATAATGGTAAAAGTTACCACGATAAGTCAAAATATCAGACCAAATATTATCAATTAATGACATTTTAAGTTCGCGACTGACTTCACTTTTAGTCGCATAATAGTTTTCGGTAAAACGAATTGCAAGTTCACTATTTCCCATATCTAAAAACCTCTAGCATTATCTTAACTTAAGTTAATAGATATATGCAAGAACATTTATAAAAATCTACTAATTTTTTACTATTTATCGTTATCGTCTATCGACAAGATAGACATGAAGGCATCTTGAGGAACTTCAACAGATCCAATCTTCTTCATTCTCTTTTTACCTTCTTTTTGCTTCTCTAAAAGCTTCTTTTTACGGGAAATATCTCCACCATAACACTTGGCTAAGACATCTTTACGTACCGCTTTCACATCGCAACGGGCAATGACTTTGCCACCAATCGCGGCTTGAATAGGAATCTCAAATTGTTGACGAGGAATGACTTCTTTAATTCTTCGAATTATACCAAGCCCTCTTTGATATCCGCTTGGACGATAAATGATACTGCTTAAAGCATCCACCACTTGTCCGTTTAATAAAATATCGAGTTTCACCAAGTCGCTACGATGATAATCGCTATATTCATAATCAAAGGAGGCATACCCTTTTGTGTAGCTCTTGAGTTTATCAAAGAAATTGTAAACAATTTCCGCTAACGGTAATTCGTAAGTCAACACCATTCTTGTATCATCGAAATATTCTAAAGATGTATAAATGCCACGACGGTCCTGACATAACTGCATGATCGCTCCTACATATTCTTTAGGTGTCATAATGTTCGCCTTCACATAAGGTTCTTCAATATAAGCTACTTTAGAAGCTTCTGGAAGTTTAGATGGATTATCTAAATTTATCACTTCTCCATCTGTTAGATGGACTTTATAAATAACACTTGGGGCCGTTAAGATTAAATCAAGATTATATTCTCTTTCTAATCTTTCTTGGACAATGTCCATATGAAGTAAACCTAAAAAACCACATCTAAAACCAAAACCTAAAGCTTGGCTAGTCTCAGCGACAAATTGTAAAGAAGCATCATTAAGAGTAAGCTTTTCTAAAGCTTCTTTTAAAGATTGATAATCATCACTACTAACAGGATATAAGCCACAATAAACCATTGGGTTCATAACGCGATATCCAGGCAAAGCCTCTACACAAGGATTATTTGATAAAGTAACTGTGTCACCAGGATGGATATCTTTTATATCCTTAATCTGAGCAGCAATATAACCAACTTGACCAGAGATTAATGAATTAAGTTTAAATTCATTGGGTGTTCTAATACCAAGTTCAGTTACTAAATATTCTTTTTTGGCTTGCATAAGATAAATCTTATCGCCAACATTAATTTTACCTTCTTTAATTCTTACTAAAATAATGACGCCACGATAAGAATCATAATAACTATCAAAGATAAGGGCTTTTAAAGGTTTATTAATATCTCCATTAGGAGCAGGGATATATTTCACTATTGCTTCTAATAAATCATGAATGTGAAAACCAGTCTTCGCTGATACTTCGATGGCGTTAGAACAATCAATACCAATTCTTTCTTCGATTTCCTTTTTTGCCATTTCAGGCGCGGCACTTGGTAAATCAACTTTGTTGATAACTGGTAAAATGTATAAATCATTATCGATAGCAAGATAAGTATTGGCTAATGTTTGCGCCTCTACTCCTTGAGTGGCATCAACAACTAAAATCGCACCTTCGCAAGCAGCGAGTGAGCGTGATACTTCGTAGGTAAAGTCAACATGCCCTGGAGTGTCGATGAGATTGAAGATATAATCTTCACCATCATCGGCTTTATACGAAAGAGTTACGGCGTTTAACTTAATAGTTATTCCTCTTTCTCTTTCTAGATCCATAGAGTCGAGAATTTGGTCTTTCATTTCTCTTTCTTCAATCGCACCAGTCTGCTCTAAAATACGATCTGCCAAAGTTGACTTACCGTGATCGATGTGGGCAATGATAGAGAAATTGCGTGTTTTCTTTTGATCAAATTCCATAACTCGCCTATTTTAACATAAAAATGTTATTTGTTATAAAAATTCTTTAAAGCTCCTTGAATATCTTCTTCGTTGAACACTACTTTATAGTTTTTCCATTCTGCTCGATATAAATCTAAATAATTACGATTTAAATATCTTTCATCGATTAATAAAGCTGCGCCTTTATCTTCTTCGCTTCTAATAACTCGACCAACAGCTTGCATAACTTTGTTAATGCCAGGATTTGTATAAGCATAATCGTATCCAGCCATATCCTGATTCTTAAAATATTCCGCCACTTGATTGGATTCAAAATTAATTCTTGGTAGACCAATACCAATAATCACCACTCCTATAAGGCGATCGCTAACTAAATCAATACCTTCTCCAAAGGAGCCACCAATAACTAAAAAGCCAAGAGTTGTTTTGGTGGGCGAAGAAGTAAAGTTAAGTAAGAATGTTTGCTTTTCTTTGTCGCTCATCTCTTTGCTTTGTTGATAAACATCAACATCTTCCATCTCAAAACCCGCTAAAAGTTTATGCATATATTCATAACTCGGAGAATAAATAAAGTAATTGCCGATCTTGGAAGAAACAAATGTTTTGATATATTTCCTTACACTTTCATATGATTCATCACGGTGCTTATATTTAATAGAAACCTTGGGGGCTACGAGCACTTCAAAGTTTTCTCTTGGGAATGGAGATGGTAAAGACAAACAAGCATCACCACTCTCGCCACCCAGCATATTAACGTAATAATCCATTGGTGAAAATGTCGCGGAGAAGAATAAAGCAAGTTTGATTCTATTTGTTAACGAATGGAGGAACTTAGAAGTATCAAGACAGAAATAGTTAATAGTTATGTCTTCACTATTCTTGCGAATGTAGGTCAAATATTTTTCATCCACTAATTCGCCAATCTTCAAAAAGCGATTTACGTCTAAAAAGAAGTTTGTTGTTTCTTTTGTAATAAGGTGATGGTCATCCTTATTGACCGCCAAATATGTTTCATTGAAATCAATAAGATAATCAATATATTCGTCACTCAACTTTTCAATAATTGTTTCATTATCTTCATATGTCAAATTAATCTCTTCAAACATACGATTTAAAGAAGTAATTCTTCTTTTCAGTTTTACTGACTTAACTTTTCTTAAGGACTTCTTCATCTTTAAGAATGTGTTATAGGAAAGAGAAGCACTATACATATTCTGCGAACGGTCTACAAGGTTATGAGCCTCATCAATAAGTGCCATATAATGTGAACTATCCTCATCAAAATAGCGTTTCATATATGAAATTGGATCAAATAAGTAATTATAATCGCAGATGATGATGTCACAGAAAAGCGATAAATCTAACTGTAATTCAAAAGGACAAATCATATTATCGAAAGCAATCTGATTTACTAAGTCATAATCAAAAGTTGAGTAGTTAGTTAAAGCAAATCTTAAGATTGCTTGAAGTTTTGTATAGTAGTCCTTAGCAAAGGGACACTCATCAGGATTACATGTCTTTTGTCCATTAGGACAAATCTTCTCTTTAGCGGTAATAACAATATCATTAATTATTAATCCCTTTTCCTTTAAAATATTTACAGCATTATAGGCAGCTTCTTTCCCACTAGTCTTTGCTGTTAGATAAAAGATTTTTCCTTTATCATTCAAAGAAAGGGCTTTGATACAAGGAAAAAGAGTCGACATCGTTTTACCAATTCCAGTTGGAGCCTCAATAAACATCCTTCCACCATTACTAGCTAGTGCATAGACATATTTAGATAGTTCTCTTTGGCCTTTACGATATTTACCAAATGGGAAAGCTAAATTATTAATAGATTCCATCTTCTTTTCGTTATAACGAAAAATAATGCTATAAAAATCTAAATAATCTTCTAAATATGTAATAACATCTTGTTCTAATTCAGTGGTCGAGAAATTATAAAGATCAACTAGTCTTTCTTTTTCTTTTCCTTGCCTGATATAAATAATTTTTATAGATATTCTTTCTAGTTTTCTTTCTTGAGCAAACATCAAAGCGTAGCATTTAGCTTGTCCAAGGTGCCAAGCTATATTTTCTTCTTTAAAGACTTGTAGCTCTTCCACTGTGGTTTTAATTTCTTCAACACAGTATTCACCGAACTTATTTTGTCTAATTCCATCAGCAAAACCATTTAATTCAATTAATACACCGTCGACATAATATTCATGTTTTAAAGGGTATTCAGAAAGAAAATCCGCATCTTGATTAGATTGGTACAAACGATGAAGTCTACTTCCTTCACTCATAGAAGCACGATTAAAAACACGATTATCAATGCTTCCTTTTCTCAAAAGAAAGTCCACTAATTGGTGGACCGATAATTTCAATGTTTCCATTTATTTGAAATACCGATGCAAAAGATTTTGATTGCCGTTAATAAAACTACGGTAATCCATTCTCTTTTTACCTTCTTTTTGAAGTTCTAATATCTTAATAGCTCCGTCATGGCATTTCATGAGTAAGCCATTTTTATCAGCTTGGATAATTTCTCCGTTTTCCCCACTATATTCTCCGCTAACATAGTCGGCTTTATATATTTTTATTTTGGCTTCATCTAAATATAAATAAGCACCAGGATTATCACTAAGTCCACGAATTAAACCATAAATGGTTTTTGCGGAACAATTAACATCAATTTTTTCGTCTTCTGGTTTGATAATTCCGCAAAAACTAACTAAAGACTCATCTTGAGGAACACCTTCTAATAAACCATCAACATATTTAGGCAAAGCCTCAAGGGCTAATTCTAATCCAGCATCGCCAATTTTATTGAATAAAGAAGTAGCGTTATCATCTTTTTCAATTCTTACTTCTTTTTTGGCATACATTCTACCAGCGTCCATTTGTTTAATCATTTCCATTAATGTCACGCCAGTAACTTCTTCGTTATTAAATAAAGCAGCCTGTATTGGAGAAGCTCCACGATATTTAGGAAGCAATGATCCATGTAAATTCAAACAACCAAGTCGAGGAATATCTAAAACACCTTGAGGAACGATTTGTCCATATGCAAAAGTTAAGATTAAATCTGGATTTATTTCTTTAAGAAATTCATAATCTAAACGAATCTTAATTGGAGTATATACAGGAATGTTATATTCTTCTGCAACAAGTTTTACCGGAGACTTAGTAATAATCTCTTTTCGTCCCACTTTTTTGTCTGCTTGAGTAATAACAGCAACAATATTAAAACCGTGCTCAATTAAGCCGCGAAGACAGTTTGCACTAATCGTTGGAGTGCCCATAAAGACGATTCTTACTTCTTTAATATCCACGGAAATAATAATACTTCATTTTTGTTTACAAAAAAACTTAAAATAGTAATAAGATGAAAATAATTCTTGTTTCGGATTCCCATCATAATAATCGAGCACTAGATCAAATCGCTCTTATGTATCCAGAGGCTGATTTATTTTTGCATGCCGGAGACAGCGAAACTGATGAATATAGTATTGCTCCTTTTGAAAGTGTTAAGGGTAACTGTGATCATTTTTCTACCGCCCCAATAAGAAGAATTATAGATACTCCAGTTGGTAAATTATTGATGCAACATTATCCCACTATCCCATATGACATTATTAAGGAATATGACATCAAGATATTCGTCCACGGGCACACCCATTCTCGAAAATATACCAAAGAAAACGGCTTAATTATCATAAATCCAGGCGCAATCTCTTTTGATAGAGATGGCCATGATTTATCCTATGCCATTCTTACAATTGATACGACCGTATCAGTGGAATTTAAATCATTATTAGATTAAGAAAACTCGCATAAGACAAAAAATAATAATTTTATTTTTATCTTGTTTTATGTATTATGGATATTGCAGTTTTAAGGAGATAAATAATATGTATCCTGAATTTGAAAAGATTAATGCTTATTTGGCACGAGCAAAAAGACTACTCGATACCAAATGCACCATGGAAGACATTTTCATGTTCACCATGGATGAGAATAGCAAAGAAATTGCTATCGAATATAAGAACGACGACTTCAAATTAAAGAAAATCAAATATAAACAACTAAAAGGGGATATCATCAATTTCGCTAAAGTTATTTCAAAGAAATTAGCGGATGTTGAAAAGAATCAACCAGTAGTTTTAAAAGCTAAGAATTCCCCATATTGGATTATGGCCTTCTACGCAATCCTAATGGCGGGATTTAAACCTGTTTTAATCGCCGCTAATACAGCGCAAGAAGCAACTGCTAATCTTATTAAGCAAGCCAAGGCTGTTGCTATTGTAACAGATGACTTATTTAACTATGAAGTGAAGAAAGTCACTATCTTTGATTTAAGAAATGGTAACTATGAAGTCTCATTTAAACCTAATTGGGAGAATGAAGTTTTCTTCTGCTCTAGCGGCACCACCGGCGACGTTAAATTAATGGTTTATAATGGCGAGAATTTATGCCACCAAATCTGTGAATCTTTAGATATGGGCAAAGAAACTAAAGATATCATGTATCCAAAGAAATATGGCAAGATTAAAATCCTTGCTATGGTACCATTCCATCATATCTTTGGTTTTGTGGCTGTCTTCTTATGGTATACATTCTATGGCAAGACTCTAGTCTTCCCAACAGACAACACTCCAACCGAATTACAAGAAACATGTATCAAACGCCATGTCACTCACGTTTATAGTGTTCCACTATTCTGGGATTCTTTAGCTCTTTCTTTAATGAGAAAAGCTGAAATGGGCGGTAAGAAAGAATTAGTCCAAAAGATTATCGACTTTAACTTAGGCAAAATTAGTAAAGAAGAAGCTGGTAAAGCCTCCTGGAAAGTTGCTAAAGAAACAGTGCAGAAGAATGTCTTAGGAAAAGACGTCAGATATGCTATTTCTGGAGGTGGATATCTATCCAAAGAAACCTTAGAAACTATTAACGGCATAGGCTATAACTTATATAACGGTTATGGTATGACTGAGGTTGGTGTTACTTCTGTTGAACTTTCTAGCGATCTTAATGTTCGTTTAAAAGCTTCAATTGGTAAACCACTATATGGTGTTGAATATAAAGTTGGAAAAGACAACGAATTATTAATCAAATCAAGAGCGGTTCATATTCGCGAAATCATCGCTGGGAAAGAACAACCTGCTTCTTTAGATAAAGATGGTTATTTCCATACCGGAGACATTGTTGAAGTCGATGAATTTGGTGGCTATCACATCAAAGGTAGAAGTAAAGACGTTATTATCTCTAGTGACGGTGAAAATATCTTCCCAGATGAATTAGAAATCTTTTTTAAAGATTTAAAACATGTTAATCAAATTTGTGTCTTAGGAATTAAAAACGGACACAAAGAAGATGTGGCTTTAGTTTTAGAAGTTGATAATTCAATGAATGATGAAGACTTAGCTGTCTTAAGAAAAGAAGTTGAAAGAATTGGCTCTAATCTTCCTCATGGAGTCAAGATTAGTGCGACATATTTAGCTAGAGGAAAATTACCTTTAGCAAACAACATGAAAGTCAAACGTTTCGTCATCAAGAAAGACATTGAAAATGGTAGCAAAGATTACATGCCAATTTCCGCTGAAAGAAAAGTGAAAAACTTTGACGGTTTCGATAAAAAAGATGTTGAAGAAACTTTAAAGATTGTTCGTGATACATTCTCCAAAGTTTTAATTCTTCCTACTTTCAAAATTGAAGATTCAGCCCACTGGATTAATGATTTAGGCGGAGACTCAATGAGCTACGTTGAACTAGTGAAAGAATTACAAGAAAAACTACAAATTACTTTCAAAGAAGAAACACTTGGCCAAATGACTTGTGTGAACGACTTTGTGATTGAAATATTAACCTTGAAAAAAGAGAAAAATAAATAATTGCATTATTTGGCCGATTTGTGATATTATCTTACTCGGCATTTATAGAAGGAGAACTTATGGCAAACATTAAATCTCAAATTAAACGTATTGGCACAAACGAAAAAGCACGCAAAAGAAATGCTTCAGCAAAATCCGCTATTAGAACTGCTAGCAAAAAAGTTAGATTGGCCGTTGAAGCTAAAGACTTAGAAAAAGCTACTACTCTTTTAAATTCCGCTTTCCGTTTAATCGATAAATCTGTTAGCGACGGCATCCAACACAAAAACACCGCTGCTAGACAAAAAGCCGAGCTTTCACGTTTAGTTAATTCTTTAAAATAATCAACGCCGTTTGAAATTAATTAAAAATAATTCAAAAGCATAATAGTGGTCAACTTGACCACTTTTTATTTGATAATCAAGATTGAATAATTCATCTAAAGTACGATAAATACATTTTTCAGAGACTGTAGAAAGAGATTTCTTCATGATCTTTGCGCGTACGGGTTTAATATTTAATTCCTGGCCAATCTCTTCATCAGAATAACCTTTCTTAGCAAGATAAGAAATTTGATTTAATAAACGAAATTGGTTAGAAACTTGTTTTATTAAAACAACAGGCTGAACATTATTTGATTTTAAATCGCGGAACAAGGCTAAAGCATCACCATTTTTTCCTTGTGTTAAGTAATTAAAGATAAGGAAAGAATTATCTTCTAATGGACGTGCCACCATTAACACCACATCTTCATAACGGATGTGTTCTTTGTATAAAGCCAACTTCTTAGCGTTATTTTGTAATAAAGCAACATCTCCAGAAGTACGATTGGTAAGTTCTTCTAAAGCATCGTTATCAATCTTCATACCAAGATTTTCTTTACAATACTTTTTAACGTATTCTTTCCATTCTTCAACACCTGGGTCCACTATTTGGACGATATTTCCATGTTCTTTAATAAGTTGAAAGATTTCGTTTTTAGAATCGACTTGAGAAGAAACGACAGTAAGAATTAATTCACAATCAGGATTACTGGCTTTAATGTAGTTTTTCAAAGTTTCATAATCTTGATCAGATTCAATCTTATTCTTAGGTTTTGGACTTAATAGAAAATAACAATTTTCTACCACTATCACTTTTTTATCATAGCCTAAAGGTAAATAATTCGCGTCATCAACAAATTCTTGCACTAAGGAATTTTGCCCATTGTATTTGACAAAATTCATTTCATCAACCACGTCTAAAGATGATTTTAATATCTTGTTAATGCGCGACTTAATCGTCGCGGTTTGATTGCCATAAATAAGATAAATCATACTATTATTATCTAATAGTTTCTTGATGTTTTCCATCAGAAACTAGTGAGCTTTAATTAAATATAAATGGTAGATAGTAAAACTTTTTAAATGTGATAGTCCCCATCTCATCAGTCCGATAGATTTCTACATCGTACTTCTTTAAAGTGTTCAAAGTTTGTTGATGGGGATGACCATACCTATTATTCTTCCCGCAAGAGATGATAGCTTTTTTAGGTTTAACGTGTTTTATGAAATTATCTGAAGAGGAAGTATTTGAACCGTGATGCCCTACTTTTAAAATATCGCATCTTAATTTGGGATATTCTTGAATGATATTGTTTTCAACTTTGTTTGGAGCATCTCCCATAACTAAGAACGAAAGGTTCATTAACGTAAAACCAATAACTAAAGAACGATCGTTCTCATCAGAATAAGAGTCGATGTGGTTATTATAATTTGTAAAATTTAATCCGTGTTCGTTAATAGGAAAGGGAACATAGGAATCGACATAATGTTTAATGGGAAATATATTCTTAAGAGAATCATAGGCTCCATAATGATCATAATCATGATGAGTCACAAATACATATTCCAAAGAATATATTTTCTTTTGTTTAAATAAAGGCACTAGTGAAATCTTAGCCACATCAAGATATCTTAGACCTCCAGTATCTATCAGATAAGCCCTCTGTCCTTTTCTAATAAGAGTGGCGTCACCTTGTCCAACATTTATGAATGTTATTTCTTCACTAGTAAGATTATCTAAAGGGAGAAAATGAATTAATAAAAATAGAAAAAGAGTGGAAGAAGTTGCCTTAATCATCATCTTAAATTGGCAAACAATAAAATAGATTAAAATGATGAAAATAACGACATAAATAACTAAGGTAAAAGAGGTAATATTTCCAGCATAAATCTCTAGAGGGTGTTTAACCAACAATTCACTTAAGCCCTCTATTGGATTAGCTAAGATATTAACCAAAGGGAATAATGGTAAACCGTAAAAGCAAAGGAGCGAAACAATAGAGAATAAAGCAAAGATAGGAAATAAAATAGGAGTCAAGATATATGATAACGGAGCGAAAGAATGATAATAGCGGATTTCAAAAGGAATGAAGAATATACAGGCAATTAGTAACGTAAATACCCACTTTTTTATGCGATTAATGTTCTTTAGACCAGGAGAAACAAGATAGAAAACCAAAAGAAATCCAAAAGATAGAATAAAGGAATCTTGCTTAGCTAAAAACGGATCTATAAGAAGAAACATAATTCCCACTATTGATATAATCTGGATATATGAGAATCGCTTATTTAACTTATATCTATTAACCCACTTAAATACTGAAAAGACTAATATTTTAATTACGGTTAATCTTGGGAAAGTGAAAATAAAATAAAAAGATAGTATCGTTAAGGAAATAATCTCTGATTTCTTTTTCGATATCTTCTTTTGGAACAATTTATTTAAAAGATCAAGAAACAAATGTAAGTAAAGGCCACTATTTGAGATAAGGCGAACGATATGTAAGGACGAAAAGTTTTCAATAATCGCACTGTCGTCCCGATTATTAAAGAGGATAGCGTTCATCAAACTTGCTGCATTGTCATTCAGTTTATTAGCTAAATAGCTTTGATATGCATGAATGCGAATAGGATTAGAGAAGAGGATTTTTCGATTTAAAAGAGTTACTTCGTGGGTAATTCCTTTGTTATTTAAATAGCCATAAAAATCAAACTGAGATTCAATGGTGTTTGAAACAAGTTCGTTTGTCTTTCCTTCAATTAAAAGTATATCGCCAATATCCAAACCATGGCCTTTACTATAAATATAGTAATTCCTTTCAAGATGGTTCACTATATAATAATTCTCTTTACTCTCAATGACTAAACCAATCCCTTTTACCATAGGCTTAACTTGTAAACTGGTTTTCAAAAAATATAAGAATAGAAATAGAATTATAATGCTTGCAATAATATAAGTGATTTTTCTTTTGCGGTATTTGATAGCACAAATAGCTAGGATTGAAAGGACGCATGAAAGCCACGCTATCGGAGGAAGCAAATACAACAAAAGCCAAATTGAAAGGAAGATTACTAATAGCATAATTTAGCTATGCATGTAAAATTACATAGCCACGAATCTTCCGGTAAGTGGCATTTCCAATGCCATAAACCTTCAAAAGATCCTCAATGGTACGGAATGCACCATTTTCTGTACGATAAGAAACAATTGAAGTAGCAACTGAAGAAGAGATGCCGTTAACTGCCATTAATTCATCTGCGGTATCACTATTGACATTAACTTTACTAATTTCGCTGTTGCTGCAAATGTCATCAGCGTTATAACGTCCAGCAATGTAATAAGTTGTTCCGCTTTTGAGTTCAGCATCATTAAAGAAACATCTTTCATCAGCGTTTTCTGTTAAACCGCCAGCGGCTTCGATTAATTTATTCATTGTAATAGATTCATCTAACATATAAGTGCCTTGTTTACTAACTTCACCTTCAATTGTGTAGGAAATGGTATTTTCACTTTCCACAACTGCGGGGTCGTTTTGTACAACGCCACTATTCAAGAAGATGATTCCGCCAATGACAATAACCGCGGCTACAAGAATTCCAATAATTACTTTGACCATAAAAAACCTCCTAATAATTGTAAGAGGGCAAAAATGGCCAAAATTTTAAAAAAAATATTAAAGATGTTCTTAAGCAAAAGAAAAGGAGCCATAGGCTCCTATCTCAATAAATAATTTTATTTATCTAATTTAACAATTTCGACTTTGTAGACATTGGCGCTCTTGACTTCAACAACATCACCAACGTTTTTCCCAAGGATAGCTTCTCCAAGTGGGCAAGAGTTAGAGATTTTTCCATTGAATGGATCACTCTCAACACTACCGACGATTTGGTAAGTAGATTCTTTTCCGTTGGTTAAGTTTTTCACCGTTACCACACTACCAAGACCGACTTTGTTTTTGTTGCGAGGACTATTCTCTTCAATTAATTCAAAATTATCAAGAATGTCTTCGATTTGTTTAATTCTCGCTTCAACTTCTGCTTGTTTATTTCTAGCGGCATCATAGTCAGCGTTTTCACTTAAGTCACCTTGAGCACGTGCCTCAGCTAATTGTTTTTTGACTTCGTCACGAGTGACGTCAATAAGTGTTCTTAATTCTTCTTCTAACTTTTTCTTACCAGCTTTTGTTAATTTTACTTTATCGTTCATACTTCAAACCTCTCAAATAGCGTCGTTTATTATAACAATAACTTTTTATTTATTCTATATTCTTTTAAAAGAATTTAGTTTCCTTTTTTCAATTCTTGGATGGTTGGATCTTCTAGATAGGCTTGTAAGACTTCATCCATCTCGTTGTATTCGTCATCATCTTCGATTTCGAATAGATTGCCATCATCGTCGTAACGCATACAGATGATTTCATCATCTTTAGAAGAATCGACAAAGAAAACATACTTATGTCCTCTTTCTTCGTGCTCATAAGTAAAAAGCATTTCAAATTCTTTTTCGTTTCCTTGATCGTCATAGACTTTAATTCTCTTATCAAATTCCATAATCTAATATCCCTTCTTTCTCAAGAATGTTTCTAATATAACACAGGCCGCGATTTTATCGACATTATCTTTTCTTTGTTGATGATTAACACCTTTGCTAGAAAGCATATTATGTGCGGTTACTGTCGAAAGTCTTTCATCTTCCATAACAATATTTAAGGAAGGATCTTCTTTTAATAAATCATCACGGAATCTTAAACATATCTCGCTCATCTCACTTGGTTTACCACTCAAATTTAAAGGATAACCAAGGACTATGTTCTTAATTCCTTCTTCTTCCACAATCGCGTGAACTTTCTTTCTAGCGACAATAAATTGATTGCGATCAAACTTTAATGTCATTACACCATGAACAAAACCAAGAGCATCACTACGAGCGATACCTAATGTTGTTGTTCCTAAATCTAGACCAATGTATTTTTCCATATTATTTAATAGAAGCTAATGCTTCATCTAATTTATCAATGTTTTTTCCAGCGCCAGAAGCCATATCATCTCTTCCACCACCGGAGCCACCGAGTAACGAAGCTATGCTTCTTACTAATTGACCAGCTTTATATCCTTTTTCAATTGCCTTTTTGCCTAAAGCCACCACGATTGGATAACCACAATTCTCTTCACCAATTAAAGCAATAACATAGTTATCTTTATTTTGTTTAAGGTTATCAATTAAAGAAATCAAATCATTTCTTTTTTGGCCTTTAATGAATTTACTCAAGAATAGTAAACCGTCTTTATTAACAAATTCATTATTTAATTCTTTACTTGAGGAAGAGGCTAACTTACTAGAAAGCACTTCATTTTCTTTCTTAAGATTGTCCTTTTCATTCAATAATGAAGTAATTCTAGTATTCACATCACTTAAAGAATTAACTCCAAGGAGTTTCTTACTATCATTAAAGATAGCTTCTCTTCTCTTAATTAATTCATATGCACCTAACGAAGTACGAGCTTGAATTCTTCTAATACCCGCCGCGACTGATTCTTCATATTCAATAACAAATAAACCAATATCGCTAGAATTTGAAACGTGAGTACCACCACAGAATTCTTTGCTAACATCACCAAAGCAAACAACACGAACGACATCACCATATTTATCATCAAATAAAGCTTTCGCGCCAATCTTCTTTGCTTCTTCAATTGGTAAAACCTTAGTTTCGGAAGCTATGCCATCAAAAATCCAGCCATTAACTTTCTTTTCTACTTCAAGAATTTCTTCCGGAGTGAGTTTTTGATAATGATTAAAGTCAAAGTGTGAATATTCTTCACAAACATATGAACCATGTTGAGCAATATGAGAACCAACAACTTCTTCTAAGGCTTTTTGTAAAAGGTGGACAGATGAATGGTTACGCATAATGGCTCTTCTTCTTGTTTCATCAATCTTCACATCAAGAACGTCACCAACTTTAACCTCTCCAAAGAGGACTTCAACGTGATGTAAATGCTGCTTATTAGGGGCTTTAATAACGTTAACAACCTTTAAAGCGAGTTCTTCATTTTCTAAAACACCAGTGTCGCTTACTTGACCGCCACTTTCAGCATAGAAATTAGTTTTCTCAAGCATGACATCGCCAGAAGAAGTTAAAGAATCAACCTTAACTCCGTCCTTGAATAAGGCAATGACCTTACTTTTAAAAGCGCCCATTTCATAAACAAATTGACTTGGTAAAGTAGTATCCATCAAATCCTTACTTTGTTTATTCATGCTTTGTAAATCACCACGTGCAGAACGAGCTCTTTCTTTTTGTTCTTTCATGAGTTTATTAAACCCATCAATATCAATCGAAACACCATGCTCTTCACAAATTTCTTCAGTTAATTCTTTAGGGAAACCAAATGTATCATAGAGTAAGAACATGTCTTCTCCAGATAACATTTTCTTATTTTTAATGGACTTTAGAAGGAGATTTTCGCCGTTTTCTAATGTTTTTAAGAATTTTTCTTCTTCGGCCTTCACCATCTTCATGATGAATTCTTCCTTATTCTTTAAGTAAGGATAATAGTCATTCATATTATCAGCGACGATATTGACAATCTTGTAAAGGAAGGGTTCTTTAATACCAAGATTCTTACCATAACGTTCCGCTCTTCTAAGGAGTCTTCTTAAAACATATCCACGTCCTTCATTAGAGAACATTTCTCCGTCCGCTAAAGCAAAAGTAATAGCTCTAATATGATCAGAGATGACTCTAAAAGCTAATTTATTGTCTTCATATTTAACACGAGAAATCTTTTCGACTTCTTTAATATATGGCATAAATAAATCGGTCTCAAAATTAGATTCTGTGCCTTGGAAAATACAAGCAAATCTTTCAAGTCCAGCACCTGTATCTATGTTTTTATTAGGAAGTTCTTTATATTCACTTCTTTTTACCCCACTAACAGCATTATACTGTGAGAAAACAATATTCCAAATTTCAATATAACGGTCATTTTCAATATCGTCTTGGAGTAATTTAATTCCCAAACCTTGAGGATCGTATTTTTCCCCACGATCAAAGAACATTTCAGTGTCCGGTCCACAAGGCCCTTCGCCAATTTCCCAGAAGTTTCCTTCCATAGGGATTAAATGGGATTCTTGAACCCCGTGTGACATCCAGGCTTTTTTGGTAGCCAAATCACTAGGATGATAGGTAATGTAGATTTTATCAAATGGGATAGCAAACCATTTCTCGCTAAAGAGAAGTTCGCTAGCAAAAGCAATGGCTTCATCACGGAAATAATCACCGATTGAAAAATTACCAAGCATTTCAAAGAATGTATGGTGTCTTGCTGTATGTCCAACGTGTTCAATATCATTAGTACGGATTGATTTTTGAGCATTTGTAATTCTTCTTGATGGAGGTATTTCACTACCATCAAAATACTTCTTTAGTGCTGCAACGCCAGCATTAATCCATAAAAGAGTGGGGTCGTTCTTTGGTATTAAAGAACTACCTGGTTCCACATGGTGGCCTTTACTTTTGAAAAAAGCTAACCACATGTTTCTGATTTCGTTGCTTGTCATTTTTCTCATAATTTTGTCTCCATAATATAAAAACGTCCCATATAGGAACGATTTTCACCGCGTTACCATCCTACTTCGTATCCTTTGGATACGCTCTTAATTCAACTCTATCGTGAGTCTAACGGTAGCATTACCTACGTCTTGGGAAGTGGCTTATCTATTCTAGTAAATGTCCTTTGCACCAACCGACACTCGCTAAGTTACATCAAATAGATTTGGCTTCTTGCGTTTATTAATTTAACACATTATATACATTAAAACTACAATGTTTTAAAAATATGTAAAAACTTCATCAATTAAACCACCACCTAAACATACTTCACCATCATATAAAACAGCGGCTTGTCCAGGAGTGATAGAAGAATAATCATTATCAAAATCTAAACGTATTTTATCTTTACCGACAAAATGAATTGTTACGCCTTTATCTTCTTGGCGGTAGCGGAACTTAGCGTTCACATGTTTGCCTTCGATTGGCGTTCCACTTATCCAATTTAAATTAGTAACTGTGCATCCTTTAGAAAGAAGATATTTATTCTCATTTCCACTAGCAACATAAACAATGTTCTTTTTGACATCTTTTTTAACAACAAACCAACCCTTGGCAACTTCTCCAGTGATGCCACCGATGCCAAGACCTTTTCTTTGGCCTATTGTGTAATACATAGCTCCTTCATGATGACCGATAACACGGTCCGTTTCAATATCAACAATTTCCCCTCTTTGGGCCGGAATATAATTCTTAAGGAATTCTTTGAAATTTCTTTCTCCGATAAAACATATACCAGTGCTATCTTTTTTATCCATAACAGAGGCAAGGTTTAATTCATGAGCTATTTTTCTAACATCCTGTTTATTTATATCTCCTAAAGGAAATAAGCAAAAAGAAACTTGATCTTGAGATATTTGCGATAAGAAATAAGTTTGGTCTTTGTTCTTATCAAAACTCTTTAGCAAATAAGTTTTACCATTCTCGTCCATTCTTTTCGCGTAATGCCCCATAGCAATAGCATCAAAACCATGTGCTTTAGCAAAATCAATAAAAGGACCAAATTTAATGTATTTGTTACAGAAAATATCAGGATTTGGGGTTCTTCCGCATTCATACTCTCTTATTAAATAAGAGAAGACATTATCCCAATATTCTTTGATATAATCCACTCTGAGTAATTCAATTCCGAGAACTTTAGCGACCGCAACAGCGTCATCATAATCGCTTTCTTGCGGACATTGAGAATTATTTATTGTGGGGTTACCTAAATAGTCCCCATTAGCCAAGGCATCCCAGTTACGCATAAAACATCCAGCGACATCATGCCCTTCTTTTAATAATAGATAGGCTGCAACCGCGGAATCTACACCACCTGATAAGCCAATTAAAACTTTCATTAAAACATCTCCTTGCTATCAAGTAGTAGGGTAAATGGTCCGTCATTAATAGACATAACTTTCATATCGGCTCCAAAAACTCCTGTTTCAACCTTAAACCCACTATCTTTTAGCACTTTATTGAAATAGTCATAAAGTGGTTCTGATTCACTTGGTCTTAAAGCATTAACAAAGGATGGCCTTCTTCCTTTTTTGGTGTCGGCATATAAAGTAAATTGGCTAACAGAAAGGATTTCACCTTTAACTTCATCTAATGAAATATTGATCTGTCCGTTTTCATCAGGAAACACTCTTAAAGACAATAATTTAGAAACCATCTTTTCAATTATTTCTTTATTATCTCCTTCGGTAAAGCCGACAAGTAAAAGGAAACCACGTTTGATATGGGCAACCATTTTATTAGAAATTGTAACACTTGCTTCATTAACTGTTGTTAGAACTACTCTCATTTTTTAATCTTCTCCCAATAGTCTTTTAAAGCATTCTCAAATTTATTATCTCCATAAATATAATATTTATGATTTTTAATATCATCAGGCAAATATTGTTGTTTTACATAATGGTTTGGATAATCGTGTGGATATAAATAATGTTGCCCTTTATCCTTTTGGTCTGCTCCATCAAAATGCGTATTTTGTAGATTACGAGGAACATTAGTACCTAAGCCTTTATGAATATCCGCTAAAGCTCCATCTATAGCTAGATAAGCCGAATTACTCTTAGGAGCGGTAGCGATTAATATAGTGGCATTAGCTAAAGGAAGCCTGGCTTCAGGCATACCAAGTTGAAGAGCAGAATCAAAACAAGATTTTACGATAGGAATTAATGATGGGTAAGCAAGCCCAACATCCTCATTAACTGAACAAAGTAATCTTCTTGAAGCCGCGACAATATCACCAGTTTCAAGCAGCTTCCCTAAATAGAATATCGCTGCATCAGGATCACTTCCTCTTAATGACTTCATGAAGGCTGATAAATTATCAAAATGTTTATCCTCACTTCTATCATACGAGATATGTGCTTTATCAATGAAACTATCAACCATCTGTAAAGTGATTTTTTTCTTTTTTCCCAGCGAATTAGCAAGAAATTCCAGGCAATTCATTGCTTTTCGCATATCACCGTTCGCGGACATAGCTAATTTAGTAAGCGCTTCTTTTTCAACCTCTAAACCAAGTTTTGAAATAGCTCGATTTAGCCCTTTTTCTATCTCATCAATACTAATAGCTTTAAATTCAAAAACTAAGCAACGTGATAATAGAGCTGGATAGATATAAAAATATGGATTTTCCGTTGTAGAAGCAATAAGCGTAATATCACCTTTTTCGACAAATTCTAAAAGTGATTGTTGTTGCTTCTTGTTAAGATATTGAATTTCATCAAGATAAAGCAAGATGCCATTGTTATTAAAAACACTATGGATATCCGCAATGACTTCTTTAATGTTTTCAGTAGAAGCAGTCGTACCATTTAATTGGTATAAAGCCATATCAGCGTTCTTCGCAATAATATTAGCAACAGTAGTCTTGCCGATTCCTGGAGGACCATAAAAGATCATATTAGGGACGTGTTTATTTTCAATAACCTTCCTAAACAAGGAAGACTTGTCTAAAAGGTGGGATTGCCCTACCATTTCTTCTAAAGTCTCCGGACGTAATAAATCCGCTAATGGCTTTTCTTTAGACATTATCCAATCACTTCTTTAATTACAGGTTCTTCCTCGATGAAGTAATCAACAATAACAAATGCACGTTTGATATCTTCGACGACAGGTTTGTATTCGCTTTCCTTCTTATTTGTATAAACAGTAGCGAGTTTATCGCCTTTTTTCACTTTATAACCAATCTTCTTAGATAAGACAATACCAGCGGACATATCGATAACATCGTCAAGCGTCGCACGTCCACCACCAAGTCTCATAGAAGATTCACCAATTTCTAAAGCATTAATGGATTGCACATAGCCATCCTTTTCGGCAAAGATTTCGATAACATTTTTACTAACTTCGAATTTTTCAGGATGTAGGATATATTCAACATCGCCACCTTGTTTTTCAACCATTTGCACAAATTTTTCAAATGCTTTTCCATTACCAATTACTTCTTTAAGCATTTTTCTACCTTCTTCATATGTTTTGGCTTGTTTAGCTTGAACAAGCATAATCGAACCAGCACTATAACAAAGTTCCATTAAGTCCTTTGGACCATGTCCTTGTAACGAAGCAATGGCTTCTTTAACTTCTAAAGCATTACCAACAGCAAAACCTAAAGGTTCACTCATGCTTGAAAGCACAGCCCTTGTATCACGGCCTAATCTATTACCGATTTCGACCATGATTGTAGCTAATTCACGAGCATCATCCATATTTTTCATGAATGCGCCTTCACCAACAGTAACATCAAGGAGAATTCCATCTGAACCAGATGCCAATTTCTTAGACATAACACTAGCCGCGATTAAAGGAATAGATTCCACTGTGCCAGTAACGTCTCTAAGAGCGTACATCTTCTTGTCCGCGGGAACGAGTGATTTAGTTTGTCCTGCAATAGCGATACCGATAGAGTTGACTTGATCAATAAATCTTTGTCCTTCAATAGCGATACTCAATCCAGGGATTGATTCTAATTTATCTAAAGTTCCACCAGTGTGGCCTAAACCACGTCCACTTAATTTAGCAACAACACCGCCACAAGCAGCAACCATAGGTCCTAAAACTAAACTAGTTTTATCACCAACACCGCCAGTACTATGTTTATCAACTTTCCATCCTTTGATAGATGATAAATCTAATACTTCGCCAGAGTGTTCCATACAATCAGTGAGAGTAGAAACCTCACGTTTGTTCATCCCTCTAAAGACGATGGCCATTTGCATCGCACTTGATTGATAATCAGGAATTTCTCCTTTAACATAGCCATCAATCCAGAAACGAATTTCTTCATCGCTTAATTCATTGCCATCTCTTTTTTTAACAATTAAATCAACCATTCTCATAGTTATAAATCTCCTTAAAACTTCAAAATCATTTTATCATATTTAATTTTTATTATTAAATATATTTTGCTTTGTTGTAAAATTGCTCATATGGATGAATTATTTAAAGAACATCTAATGTCATATTTGTCAAAAGAAGAGGTCGACAAGCTTCTCACATCATTAAGCGATGATAGCCTTCACTGTGTGCTTTTAAACACAAGAAAAATGAGTAACGAAAGATTCGTAACTCTCTTTCCTCATGTTACCCCACATCCAATAGTTAAAAATGCATATATTTTTGATAAGAATGAGTATCCTTTAGGTAAGTCAATTTACCATGAATTAGGCTGCTTTTATTTACAAGAACCTTCTGCGAGTGTTCCTGCTTTTCTTCTAGGGGCGAAAGAAGATGATCTTGTTCTAGATATGTGTGCGGCCCCAGGAGGCAAAAGTGTTCAAACTTCCTTCCTTATGAATAACAAAGGACTTATTGTTTCTAACGATATTTCAATCAAAAGAGCAAGTGCAATTAGAGATAATGTTGAACGTTTAGGAATAGGTAATATCTCTATAATTTCAAGAGATTTAGCCAGCTTTTACCAAGTTTTTAAAGGAAAATTCGATAAAGTCATTTTGGATGCCCCGTGTTCTGGAAGTGGAATGTTTCGCAAGAATGAGGCTGTCAAAAATGATTGGTCAATCAATAAAGTTCTCAAGTTTCAAGATGAACAAAAGAAACTAATCATTAATGCTTATTCGTATTTAAAAGAAGGTGGAATTCTTTGCTATTCAACGTGTTCCTTTTCAAAAGAAGAAGATGAGGATGTTGTATCTTACTTATTGAATAATAGCGATGCCGAACTAATTGATATTCAAGATAACCCACTCTTTTATAAGTCAAAAGATAGAATTGGCGTCCATTTATTCCCATATCTATTTCCTGGAGAAGGCCATTATATTGCTTTAATTAAAAAGCCTGGACATAAGAAAATTACCACTTATAAAGACGACAAGGATGAAAAGTGGTCAAAGCTAATAGATGCTTCTAGAGGGTATCACCATCATTATCACTATGATAAAGCTTTATTCTTAGCTACACATAAAATGAATATCAAAGACGTTTCTTCTATTCGCTATGGCGTCAAAGTTGGTGAGCTATTTGGTGAAGAAATATCCTTTGACCATCATTATTCCCATTTTATCTCAACATTCAATAATGTGATTGATCTAAATTACGATGATGCAAAACACTATATTAATGGTGAATCACTTAGTATCAAAACAAAAAAAGGATACGTTCTTTTGACTTATGAAGGTATCCCGCTTGATATTGCTAAGTCTGATGAAAGAATCATCAAGAACCGCTATCCTAAATATTTACGTAAGAAGCTTGATTAAACAATCGCGTTAAAGCGATATTTCTTTTTGTTATGCTTAAGCATAAATTCATGATCAAATGGTCTTATTTTATATGTTAATTCCTTTTGAATTATATCATGAACATATCTAGATAATTCTTCAGTCGACCATTTCTCGTATTCTTCTGGATAAATAGGCTTTAAAAAGGAAATAGAAACTGGATATTTTTTAAATACGGGTTTTCTTTTTAATAAACGGTGAGTCCCATACATGGCCACTGGAACGATAATAGTTCTACTTTTTACCGCAGGTCTAAAAGTGCCGGGATGCATTTCTCTAGTCGCCGCCATGGTATCTTTATTTCTTGTTCCTTCAGCAAAAATAGCCCAGCTTTTATTCTTTTCTTTTAAATCGTCTTGGACTTTCATCATCACTTTTAAAGATTGTTTTAAATCTTTACGGTCCATAAATAAACAATCAATGACTTTACAACATCTTCCAACAAACGGGAATTTTTCCACTTCTTTTTTACTAACAAAAGCCATGGGCTTATCTAAAACGCATAAAAATGATAGAGGATCGTAATTAGAATAATGATTACTCACTAAGCAAAATACATCGTCTTGAGGAATGTTTTCTAATCCTTCAATATGATAAACAGCGTTAAAAGATTTATTGAGTTTTCTTAATAAAGAAGAAAGCTTTTTATATCTTTTCTCTAAAGGATATTTTTCAGGATGATTTGAATATTTTCTCATCCAAGCAAAATATGAATAAATAATCTCGGGTCCAACAAACGCTAAAGGTTTAAAATAATGTCCCATATCTTTAACCAACGAAACTATTCATAGTTTCTACTAAAATATAAAGTCCAATCTCTTCATTAGATTCAATTCTTCCTCTAATTGCTACAAGCGAACCGTTAGGTCTATTGAGCATAATATTATTGTTACTCCTAGTCCAAAAAAGTAAAGGAATCATAAAAGGGATTTCTTCTTCTTTCATCGAATCGCTACTATAAGCTTTAATGTAACGATACTTAGAATTAATTTTGTCTTCTAAAGTTCCTATTATCACAACATCACTAATCATAAAAATCTCCTATTTGTACAAGATGTCTACTTCTAATGGATTGATGATAGCGTTAGAAAGACGTAAATCCGTTTCATTAGATCCAGTTAAAACGCGGTGATAATCTTTTAAATCATATGTTTTAATATCAAGAGTTGGATTAATGAAAATATACATTTCATTGTCCCCGTTGAGATATTCTTTCTTGTCAGTATGGATAATAAGCAAATTATCATCTCTAATAGTGACATCAAAAATATTCTCAATATCAAGCGGATTATCAAGATGAAGAACAGTTACAATCTTTCTTTTGGTAACCAAGTCTTTAAAGAATACGACCATATCGAAATTCTTATCAACTTCTGACCAATCCATATTATTTACTCTCAACACATTGTAGCTGTTTTCAAGTCCGTGTTTAGTTAATCCGATTTCTTGTCCCATGTGGAAGAAAGGAACCCCAAGAGAATACATTGTTAAAGAATTAGCTAATTTGATTCTACGCTTTAAAATAGCCTCATCTTCATAGGAGTTACTTTGTAATAATTTATCAAATAAGGTGTTATTATCGTGACATTCAACGTAGTTGATTGATTGATGTGCATAGGCATAGCGAGGATTATAAGAATGGTGAGTAACCGAACCATGGAAAACAAAATCAAATCCGTGGACATAACTAAGGTCACCATTAATATAGCCTTTTACTGTAATTTGGTCTTTAAACGTTGGTCCTTTAACTACATCTCTAAACATATCATTAAAGAAGCCATATCCTTTAAGTTTAAAGGCATTATCAGTGCACGCTCTTTGTTCGTGAGGTAATGGACAATACATGTTCCATCCTTCTCCATAAAGAATGCAATCATTTTTCAGTTTCTTGGCTTCATTTTCAATATCTAACATGGTTGTAATATCTAATAAACCCATTAAATCAAATCTAAAGCCATCAACATCAAAAACATCGATGAAATACTTTATGCTATCAACAAGTATTCTTCTTGCCATTCTTCTTTCACTAGCAACATCATTGCCACATCCAGAACCATTAGAGACTTCGCCATTATGTTTTCTTCTAAAGAAATAATTAGGAACAATCTTTTCAAAAACAGAAGAACTATGTTCATAGATATGATTAAAGACGACATCCATAACAATTCTCATGTTATGAGAATGGTAAGCATCAACTAAAGAGCGGAACTCTTTTAATCTCAACATATGATCATGTGGATTAAGAGAATAAGAACCTTCGATAGCAAAGAAACTAATTGGGTCATACCCCCAATTGTATTTCTTATCAGTCTCATCATCTTTTAAAGAATTAAAATCGATAATTGGATTTAACTGAATATGTGTAACACCTAAGAATTTTAAATAATCAATACCAGCAGGATTACCACCAACCGTCTTACGGCCTTCTTCAATCATACCTGCATATTTACCTTTATGAACGACGTTAGTATTTTTGTCTTCTGTGAAGTCACGAACGTTAGTTTCATAAATAATCGCATCATTCATCTTTTTATAAAGATTAGTTGGCTTGATTTTATTCATATTTTAATGACGTTAATATCATCAACAACAGAATATTCACTATTAAAAGAAACAAATTTTCCATACGGGTCTGTAGCTTCTCTAACAACGCCAGAGTTATTAACAAAGAAGGAATAATAACAACCTTTTAGATCGCCATCTAGCGTTAATTCATAAACTCCATTATTAATACGGTTCATAAAATAATGAACAAAGCGTTTAGCATTTGGTAGTTTAATGTTAAGTTCAGCAGCGCTCGCTAATGGAGCCCATAATCTAAAGGTAGTTTTCTCTTTGGTATAGGTAACGCCAAGAGGTCCATCATAATAGAATAAATCATCAAATTCAGGGAAATATGGAGCATAAGAAACATCCACAACCTGGCTAATATAATTAGGCACGAAAAGATAAGTATGATGCCCAAATTCGAAGTTCTGACTAAGCTCTAATTCATAAAAAAACAAGTTATTCGTGGATGTTTTACGAACAATTCGAGGATTGTTAATAACTTTGTCATCTTGAATTAAAGAGAAGACAACATTGTTGGGAAGATCAAGTTCAGTAAAAAGGATTACTTGAATTCTTCTTAAGGAAATAAGGTTGGCTTTGATAAATGGAATGTTCATAATAATTACGTTTTTCTTTTGTTAATTTATTTTTGATTTCTCTTCTAAAATAATTGAAAATTGTATGTTAATTAAGAAACAGTAGATTGTTCGTCGCTAGTCACGACATCATCGTTAATTTCAGTATGAGGATCATGTATTAAAACACGGCATCCTTTATTGCCTTCGACTTCAGTGCCGACGACTCCTTCTTGTTGCAAACGATTGAAGAATCTTCTTGCGCGGTTAAATCCAACTTGGCAGTCTCCTTGAATACGAGACATGGACATATATTGTTGACACATAACCCATTCTTTAACGGCTTGGTATTTATTCTCTTCAGCAGCATCCATGCTATTAGCAATAGAGCCTGCTCCGATAGCCTCAACCGCGTCGTTCTTGCTGACTTCTTCAAGATTCATAAATTTCTCATTATAGACAGTCTCATAGTGTTCTTTTAAATAACCGGTAACGCGAGAGATCTCTTGCTTTTGAATAAAGCAACCTTGAAGTCTCACTAAGGAAGAACGGGAAACAACAGGAGATTGAACAAGCATATCACCATGCCCTAAAAGTGTTTCCGCACCACCTTCACCAAGAATACAAGTTGATTCCACAGGGCTTGCTGTACATAAAGCAATATGTGTAGGTAAATTGGCTTTAATTACACCGGTAATAATATCAACAGATGGTCTTTGGGTAGCAATAAGCATATGGATACCACAAGCACGAGCTTTTTGTCCAATTAAAACAATTGGCGAGAAAATCTCTTTGTTGGTCGCAGCAACTAAGTCACCAAATTCATCAACGATGGCAACAATATATGGAAGTTTTTCCAAACCATGAGCTGCTGCATATTCGTTATATTCTTTTAACGAAGTAGCGCCATCAGCGGTTTCAAACATCACATAACGATCATTCATTTCATCAACTAATTTGGACATAACAAGCTTTGCTTGTTGTGGCTCATTAATGACTGGACATAATAAATGAGGAATATCACGATATTTGCTTAATTCAATACGCTTAGGATCAATTAAAACTAATTTCACATCAGAAGGTGAATTTCTCATGATTAAAGTGGTAATGATTGAGTTAATGAAAACAGATTTACCGGAGCCCGTAGTACCAGCTAATAAAGCATGAGGGAAATCATTAAAATCAGCACAAACAACATCGCCTTGAACGTTTTTACCAAAGGCGATTGCTAATGGATGTTTTTTAACATCAGGCAAGGCTTCATAAACATCTTTAAAAGAAACCATCGTCTTTTTCACATTTTCCACTTCGATACCGGAATATGGCTTTCCTTGAACGACTTGTTCAAATCGAGCAAATACGCCACCAAGTCTTAAAGAAATATCAGACATTGCGTTTAATAATGTACGAGAAGATACGTTATGGTTGTATTGAACATGGAAACGGGTAACGGAAGGCCCGATAGTATAACCATCAACATAAGCACCAATATTAAAGTCTTTAAAGAAATCATTAATGATTTCAATTCTCTCATTAGCGACTTTTGCGTTGGCTTCTTCGGCTTCTTTAGTTTCTGGAACTTCTAATAAATCAGAGGATGGGGAAATCCATTTAGGAGCTTTCTTTACAACCGGTTTTGGAGTAATAACGTTGCTATGGAATTCAACCTTAGCGGGTTTTTCTACTTCAACATTGCTCATCACTTGGATGTTATCAATAGGAGCAGTAGGCTCTTCTGCGAACAAATTTATTTGTTCTACACGGCCAAGATTTGAGCTAACTTCTTGTGGAACTTCTTTAACTTCCTCTTTCATAGGAGCAACAGGAGTAATAAGAGGTGCTGGAGTTTCGAAATATTGCTGGTTTTGTGGATTACGAACAAATTTAGCACGAACAAATCCTCCGTTCATTGGGAAGGCTTGTTGAGTTAAATTGGTAATTTGTGGGAAAATGCGAGCCTCGTTATTTTGATTAACTGGAGCGGGAGCGGTTTCTTGTGGAGCGATTGTAGTCGCTTTCACTTCTTCACGCTTCACGTATAATTCACCAGCATTCTTCACTGGATCGATGTTGGTGATTCTTGCCATACGTGATTGAGGAATTTCTTTATTTTCTTCAACTTTTGTAGGGATTTTTTCGTTATTAACAACTTTTACAGGTTTTTCCTTCTTTGGTTTAGCAACCTTTTCTCTATTAGAAAAGCGAACGATAAGAACCTTAATTGGATCGAATGATAACATGGCAACACCAACGACGATAGAAACAACAGAAACCAAGTAAGCACCAAATTGATTATTAGAATTAACTAATACTCCACCGACTGCGTTACCAATTAATCCACCACCAAACTTATAGGTAATTGTGCTAGCATCTTCTCCGCTTCCAACAGCGATGTTATAGCCATCACCAAAAATAGCAAAATTCTTAATAGTGATGAAATTATCACCACTACCATCAAGATTAAAGAAGAGATTGTTATAATTGCTTAAACTTGTATCACCTTTGTTTTGAATAACGGAAATAAGAATTAAAGTTCCGAATATAGTGAAAAATAAGCCAAGCCAATAGTTTAGTTTAATCTTTATTGGTTTACCACGGAAGATCATGACAACACCATAAAGGTATAAAAGAATAAATATAGGCATAGCCCCAATGCCAAAGAGGTAATAAGGAACAAAGCCTAATACTCTAGCGGGAATACCAGTATTCATAATGAGAATAACTGAAAGCAAGGAGATGGCTATCCCCCCAAAGAAGCAAAATTGTTTCGTTGAAATAATTTTCTTACCGTTATTCTTCATATCTATAATTATACATACACATAGAAATATATTTCTATAAGTTTTATTGTTTTTTTTATTCACTGACAACAATGATTGGAAGAATCATTGGTTCTCTACCATTTTCTCGTTTGATAAAGCGTTTCACTCTTAGCTCGATATTAGTTTTCGCTAATTCGAAATTATCTTTCCCGCTTTGGAAAGCTGTGTTGATTTCATCAACATAAATATTCACGATGGATTTTAATAGAGGTTCAGCTTCTTTAACATAAACAAAGCCACGCATCTGGCAATCAGGTCCGGATACAATCTGCTTCTTACTTAAACTAACAGTGGAAGCCACAACGACAACGCCATCATTACCTAACTCTCTTCTTTCGTTAATTAAATCAGCATTCGAATGTGATGAAATACCAATTCCATCCACCATTGCTGGATCAATCGCGATTTTTTCTGGATCGTTAGGAATGATTTTAGGTCTAGTGCCATCCAAAAGAATAGTCATACCATTATCTAAAACAAAGACACTATTGTGATTTAGACCAATATCCATAGATAAAGCTAGTTTGGCGTTTGCCATCATATTGACAAAATTACCACGAATCGGGAAATAATAACGAGGCTTAGTTACTGAAAGTAAAGCCTTCAAGTCATCCTGATGCGCATGCATTGAACTGATTTGTTTGTTCTTTAAAGCGATAACTGTACATCCAGTTCTATAAATCGCATCAATCGCATGTGTTTGAGCGGTCTCCATACTTGGACGTGCTAAAGCAGCGTTAATGAAGATATCGTTTTCATTAATCGCGATACGTTTATCTTCGTTTCTTCCTAAAGATAAGGCGATCATTTCATCATAAAGTTCACCATCAATACCAAGCATTAAGACGACAATATCCTGCATTCTTACTCTAAGTAAGTCTTCTTTAGAAATAATGTCGTTTTTATCAAGCAAGCCTTCATCAATTTCCATGAAGTTAGTAATAATTTTCTTGGTATATTCATCATAGAAATAAATCTTTTTCTTACCTTCTTTAGCTAATTCAAAAATCTCTCTAATACGGAAAAGGTTTTGCCAGAAGCAGGTAATGAAAATACGTTTATTAGCTTCTAAGAAATATTTCTTAACGATCGGGCTAATTAAATGATGAGGAGAACAATATCCTGGAGTGCTGGCTTTTTTGCTTTCCGCGATTAAAAGCAAAGTCGGATTATTATCACAAATACGAGATAAGGCTTTCATGTTAAAGAGGTAACCGCTTTGATTAACAGAGTAATCAATAATATAATCACCAGAATAGATAATGTTACCTTGATCAGTTTCAATCGCCACACCAAAGGAATTAGCAAAATTATGGCAAGTTTGGAAAGTGTGGAATTTTCTTCCCGCAATTTCAAAATCAGAACTTGGATCCACAATCTTAAAATCAAAATAAGAACCAGTCTTACGAATCTTGGCTAAACGAATCATCGTTCTTCTAGTAGATTCACTACAAACAATGACCGCAGGAGCTTTTTCATAAAAATATTGTAAAGCCGCCATCGATTCATCGTGTCCATGGGTAATAATATAAGCTTTAATACGGTCTTTATTGTTTATAAGAAAAGATGGGTTAGGTAATAAGAAATCAATACCGGGAATAGTTTTATCAGGTAAAGAAACACCACAATCAATAACAAATAGATCATTATTTATGTCAATGACATAACAATCACGACCATCTTCATCGAGACCACCCAAAGCAAACACTTTAATAATATCCATAAAGTCCTCCAAAAAATGATAAAAAATTGACTATCAAATTTATGTGTTTAAATTATAACATTTAAAAATAAAGTAGAGAAATATTTTTATTAAAAAAGCTCACTTTTCTAAGTGAGCCTTAAGATTTATTTCTTAAATTTTCTTGGTCCTTTGAAGGAGTTGTTTGGACGTGCTTGACGTTCAATTCTTGAATGATTGTCTCTTTCCACAAAATCCGCTGGTTTTTCTTCAAATTCACGGTGGGAGACTTTCACTTTGCCGTGTTCATCAATTTCCACGACTCTCACTTTCAAAGTATCGCCAACTTTAACAACATCGCTGGCTTTATCAATGAATCCCCATCCTAAACGGGAAATATGACATAAACCTTCGACGTTACCAAATAAATTAACGAACGCACCATAATCTTCAACACGAGTGACTTTACCTTCGAAATCTTCACCGACTTTGGCTTCTCTAACGATGTCTAAGATAATGCCTTTTGCCTTGTTGATGGTGTCTCTATCCATATGGTAGATAGTAACTTGTCCACTATCTTCAATGTCAATTTTGACATTGTCACATTGAGCAATAATATCATTAATGACTTTACCACCAGTACCGATAACATCTCTAATCTTATCAGGATCAATCATGAAGGTATCCATCTTAGGAGCGTACTTACCAACATCTGGACGTGGTTCAGAAATAGCTTGAGCCATCACCTCTCTAATCTTGGCACGAGCTTCATGAGCTTGCGCTAATGCTTCACGTAAAACTTCCTTGGTAACACCTTTAATCTTGATATCCATTTGTAAAGCAGTAATACCTTTTTCCGTACCAGCAACTTTAAAGTCCATATCACCGAAGTGATCTTCTAAACCTTGAATATCAGTCAAAATAGTATATGGGTGTTTACCATCAAGTGGTCCAGAACTAATTAAACCCATAGCAATACCAGAAACCATAGCTTTAATTGGAACGCCAGCCGCCATTAAGGACATACAAGACGCACAGATGGAAGCTTGAGATGAGGAACCATTACTTTCCACAACTTCTGCCACTGTTCTAATGGTGTATGGGAATTCTTCTTCGCTAGGAATAACGTAGCTTAAAGCTCTTTCACCTAAAGCACCATGACCAATTTCTCTTCTTCCTGGAGAGCCCATTCTTCCAACTTCACCAACAGAATATGGTGGGAAGTTATAATGATGCATCCAGTGACGAGAATCTTCTTCTGTCAAATTATCAATAATTTGGGCATCGCTCTTAGCGCCTAAAGTAGTCACAGAAATAACTTGAGTTTGACCACGTGTAAACATCGCAGAACCATGAGTTCTTGGAAGTAAATCAATTTGGGCATCAAGAGGACGAATTTCGTCAACTCTACGACCATCTGGTCTAATCTTTTCTTCAGTAATTAAGCGACGAACTTCAGTCGCGACTAATAATTCTAAAGTTTCGTTAACCATATGCATGACTTTTTGATGTGTCTTTTCATCTGGATAAGAACGAGCATCATAATCATCAAGAATTTCATCTTTAATCGCGTCAATCGCATCTTGTCTTTCTAATTTATCAAAGATAGAAATAGCTTTAACCAAACGGTCTTGAGCTCTATCTTTAATATCTTTTTCAATTTCAGGATCACATTTGTATAAATCAATGTGACGTTTTTCTTTACCAATTTCCGCAATAATTTCTTCTTGCCAAGCACAAAGTCTCTTGATAGCTTCATGACCAAACATTAAAGCGTCAAGCATAGTTTCTTCGTTAACTTGGTCAGCGCCAGCTTCAACCATGTTAATGGCGTCTTTACTACCAGCAACTGCTAAATTGATATCGCTTTTAGCTTTTTCTTCTACGGTTGGGTTAATGATAAATTTACCATCAACTCGACCAACATAAACTCCAGCAATTGGTCCATCAAATGGAATATCGGAAATACCTAACGCTAAAGAAGAACCGAGCATAGCGGTCATTTCTGGAGTGCAGTCTTGATCCACAGACATAACTGTGTTGACAATTTGCACTTCGTTTCTAAATCCTTCAGAGAACATTGGTCTAATAGGACGATCAATTAATCTCGCGGACAATGTTGCGTGTTCTCCAGCACGTCCTTCTCTTCTTAAGAAGGAACCAGGAATCTTACCAACGGCATATTGTTTTTCTTCATAACCAACGGTTAATGGGAAGAAATCGCCTTCTTTTGGTTCATCGGAGCAACACACTGTGGAAAGAACAGCGGTCTCATTTAATCTCACTAAAACAGCACCATCGGCCTGCTTAGCAATTTCACCCGCTTCAACAACGAACTTCTTTCCTTCGAACTCTAATTCGAATACTCTTTTCATTTTTTCTTTTACCTCGTTTTTTAAATTCTAACGCACTTATTTTAAATAAGTTATAAAACACTTACAAGCGTTTTATACAAAAAGAAAAGCCCGCTACTATGAATGGGCTAAACTTCTCTTTAAATTTGGAACGATTATTTACGTAAACCTAAATCAAAGATTAATTTGAGATAAGCTTCTCTATCGGTTCTCGCTAAATAGTTTAATAAACTACGACGTTGACCGACTAAGACTAATAAAGAACGTTTACTGTGAGCGTCTTTATGATTGGCTTTTAAGTGAGCTGTTAAAGCTTTGATTTGTTCTGTTAATAAAGCAACTTGAACTTCAACAGAGCCAGTGTCTTTCTCGTTCTTTTGAAATTTTTTAATAATTTCATTCTTTCTTTCTTTGGATAATGCCATGAGAAAGTTCCTCCTTTTTTGTACTTAACTTAAACTCGGTCATTCGTTGAGGAATCGAAAGACTGAGCAAAAGTCGCTGTGATTATCATACTCTTGCCTAATGGCTATAAGCAAGTAAAAATATTTATTTTTCTCTATCTTCGAGAATTTTCAAAACTCTTCTGCAGATTTTTTTGTCTTTCGTGAGTTGTTCTTTTAGTTCTTCTAAGGAAGCAAATGTCTTTTCTTCCCTCATGTATTTAACGAATTCAACAAAGATATCT
>CAMYVX010000009.1 GCA_947302535.1 uncultured Caryophanales bacterium | reverse complement strand
ATCAGACTAAAATCCTGTTTTTGGCTAAAACCGGAATTTACTCTGAGAATTCACATAATGCACAAAATAAGGGAATAATTTATTCCCTTTTTATTTTGTTTTTGTTAAAATTATTCCAAGGAGTTTTAATGTGAAGTTTGAAAAAGTTTTTCTTCGTAAAGATGAGGACCACATGACCTTAAATGTTCTTCTTAAAATCACTGGTATTATTGCTACTGGTGGCATGGCCAAGGCCTATCTAAGCGAGTGTCCTGTAAAGGTCAATGGCGAAATGGAAAATAGAAGAGGAAGAAAGCTTTATCCTGATGACAAGATTGAAGTCGAAGGTCATACTTACATTGTTGTAAGAGATGATCGTTAAGTCTCTCACACTTAAAAACTTTCGTAATCACAGCTATCTCAATTATGATTTCCAAAAAGGGATAAATGTAATTGAAGGGCCCAACGGCGTTGGCAAGACCAACATCGTTGAAGCCATATACTATTTATCCTTGGCCCGCAGCTTCCGTTTAAATGAAGATGAAGGACTTATCCAAAAAGGAAAAAGTAAAGCGGAGATAGAAGCCGATGTTGAACAAGGAGGAATAAAGCGCAAGATTCGCGTTGTCATTGGGAAAGAGGGCAAACAAGTATATTTCTATAACAAACCCATTTCTCGTTTGTCAGAGCTTGCAAAAATCACCAATGTCATCTTATTTGAACCAAAAGACGTCATGCTCTTTCGTGGTTCACCTAAAGCAAGAAGGAATTTTCTAGATATTTCTTTAGCGAAACATTCCGCTCCATACCTAGATTATATTTCCCGCTACAACAAGGTTTTAAAAGAAAGAAACGAACTTTTAAAGCAGAACAAGATTGATGAAAATTTATTGTCTACAGTGACAGAAATGTTGGTGAAATTATCAGGTCCAATTGTCTCATATAGGCAGATGTATGTGAAGGATATCAACGATATCCTTATTAAAATAACGCGCGCGCTCACGGGTGTGCACGAGAAAGTTGAAGTCATCTATAAACCATTTGTTCCGTTTGATGAAAACTTCAACGAAGCCGCTCTTGAAGCTTTTAAAAAGGTAGAGGAGAGCGATATCAGGCACAAAGCGACATCCACCGGTGTCCATAGAGAAGACTTCACTGTTTACCTAAATGATAAGGAAATCGGTGAATACGGCTCTCAAGGAGAAAACCGTATCGTTGCCTTAGCCTTAAAGCTTGCACCTTACTTCTTAATCGAAGATAAAGACAAGCGCCCCATCGTAGTCTTAGATGATGTAATGTCAGAACTTGACCAAGCACACCGCCAAAGGCTATTAGAATTCTTGAAAAAGTTCGAGCAAGTATTTATTACCGCGACTCGACTTGATATAAGTGAGGCCACTCACTACAAACTTAAAAAGAAAGAAAAGGAGGTCTTCTAATGGAAGAAGAAAAGAAGAACGTTGCTGAAGAAGTAAAAGCGGAAGTAGCCCCCGCTCCAGCACCAGTGGAAATCAAGGTTTCGGAAATGAACGAAGAAGAAGCCAAACTTGAAAAAGCTGATGCCAAATATACAGCAACCAACATTCAAGTCTTAGAAGGGCTTGAAGCAGTGAGAAAAAGACCAGGTATGTACATTGGTACAACATCTAGCGCCGGACTTCATCACCTTGTATGGGAAATCGTTGATAACTCAATCGATGAAGCCTTAGCGGGTTATTGTACTGAAGTCGATGTCACAATCAATCCTGGCAACACAATCACAGTCATTGATAATGGACGTGGTATTCCAGTCGATACTGTGGCAAAAAGTGGCTTATCAGGCGTAGAAACTGTCTACACCATCCTTCACGCTGGTGGTAAATTCGGTGAAGGTGGAGGTTATAAAGTCTCTGGTGGTTTACATGGTGTCGGTGCTTCTGTAGTTAACGCCTTATCAGAATGGTGCGAAGTCACTGTTAGAAAAGATGGTGGAATTTATTTCATCAGATTCGAAAATGGTGGTCATCCAGTTGGTCATTTAACTCGTATTGGTGACTTTAGTGATGGCACAAACGGAACAAGCGTTACTTTTAAACCAGATCCAACCATTTTCTTAGATACCACAGAATACAATTATGAAATTATTCGCGACAGAATGAGACAAGTCGCCTATTTAAATAGAGGCATTAAAATTTCTGTCCACGATATTAGAAGCGAAAATAAAGAAGAACAAAAACACGAAAGCTTCTGTTATAAAGGTGGTATTAAAGAATACGTCTTATTCATTAACCACAACAAAACCAAACTTTATGACGAAGTTATCTATTGTGAAGGTACTGCCCCAATCACTTTAGCTAGTGGTAACACCGCTCACGTATATGCGGAAATCGCTATGCAACACGACGACGGCTATGCTTCCAACATTTATTCTTTCTGTAATAATGTCCATACCCACGAAGGTGGTATGCATGAAACTGGCTTTAGAGATGCGATGAGAAGAGTCATCAACTCCTATGCCCGTGAATACAAGTTCTTAAAAGCAGACGAAGATGATTTAACATACGAAGATATCACAGAAGGTTTAACCTGTGTTATTTCCATCAAACACCCCAATCCTCAATTCGAAGGACAAACCAAGACCAAACTTGGTAACTCAGAGGTGAGAAAAATCGTCTCCGGTATTGTCGGTGAACAATTAAATAGATTCTTCTTAGAGAATCCAAAACTTGCCCGTACGATTATGGAAAAAATCGTTATGGCGGCTAATGCCCGTATGGCAGCTAGAAAAGCTAGAGAAGATGTCCGTCGTAAAGGAGCCTTAGAATTAACTACTCTTCCAGGCAAATTAGCGGACTGCTCAAGTAAAGATCCAACTGTTTGCGAATTATATATCGTCGAAGGTAACTCCGCTGGTGGTTCAGCGAAAAACGGCCGTAATAGAGAAACACAAGCCATCTTACCTTTACGTGGTAAAATTCTTAACGTTGAAAAAGCACAAGCAAAACGTATCTTCGCTAATGCGGAAATCGGCAACATGATTACCGCTATCGGTGGAGGCATTGATCCAGAATTTGATATCAGCAAAATTAGATACCACAAAGTCGTGATTATGACCGATGCTGACGTCGATGGATCACACATTCGTATTTTATTACTTACATTCTTCTATCGCTTTATGCGACCCCTTATTGAGCAAGGCTACATTTATATTGCTCAACCTCCTCTATATAAAGTCGAATATCATGGTAAACAATACTATGCATACAATGACGAACAATTAGAAACAATTAAAACCAAATTAAACTTAAAAGCCGGATTCTCCTTCCAACGTTATAAAGGTCTTGGTGAAATGGACGCTGAACAACTTTGGGAAACCACAATGGATCCTGCTAATAGAAAAATGCTTCGTGTTACCCTTGAAGACGCTATTAAAGCGGAACAAATCTTCACTGATTTAATGGGCGATAACGTTGAACCAAGAAAAGAGTTCATCCACGAAAACGCTAAATTCGTGAAGAACCTCGATATTTAAGAAAGGAGCCTAGTTTATGTTTTTAGATGAAGAAAACAAAATCGTTGGTGAAGCAGAAAACAACGAAAAAGAAGAAAAAGAAGCCGAATCTAACGAGAAAACAGAAGAATTAGAGGCTGGTATTGTCTCTGGTCTTGAAGATGTTTCTACTGTTGATTTAGTGAAGAGCTCCTTCCTTGACTACGCGATGAGTGTTATCGTCGCTCGTGCTATCCCTGATGTTAGAGACGGTTTAAAACCAGTCCATAGACGTATCGTTTACTCAATGAGTGAAACTGGTAATACACCAGATAAGCCATTTAAAAAGTGTGCGCGTATTGTTGGTGACGTCATGGGTAAATATCACCCTCATGGTGACTCCGCTATCTATTTAGCGCTCGTTCGTTTAGGACAACCACTCTCTATTAGATATACATTAGTGGAAGGTCATGGTAACTTTGGTAATCCTCTCGATGGCGATGAACCAGCCGCCTATCGTTATACCGAAGCTCGTATGTCTAAACTTGCTCTTGAAATGGTTCGTGATATCAACTGTAACACAGTTGACTTCATGGATAACTATGACGGACAAGATCAAGAACCAGTAGTCTTACCTTCTAGATTCCCTAACTTATTGGTTAATGGTTCTTCTGGTATCGCTGTTGGTATGGCCACCAATATGCCACCTCATAACTTAAGAGAAGTTATCGATGGTGTTGTGGCTTTAGCCAAGAATCCAGAGATCACTACTGAAGAATTAATGCAATTCGTTAAAGGCCCAGACTTCCCAACTGGTGCGGTTATTTTAGGAAGAAGTGGTATTAGAGATGCTTATGAAACCGGTACAGGTAGCATCGCCATCCGTTCTAAATGCCGTATTGAAGAACGTGGTGAACACGGTCTTAAGAGAATTGTTGTCGAAGAAATTCCTTATGGTGTTAATAAATCCTTAATGATTGAAAATATGGCGAACTTAGTTCGTGATAAACTCGTTGAAGGTATTACTGACATCCGTGATGAATCCAATAAAGATGGTGTTCGTATTGTTATCGAAGTTAGACGCGACACCATTCCTGAAGTCTTATTGAATCAATTATTCAAGATGACTCAACTTCAAAGCAGCTACGGTATTATTAACCTCTGCTTAGTTGATGGAGCTCCTAAAATTTGCTCCTTAAAAGAGATTTTAAATAGCTATTTAAACTTCCAAGTTGAAGTTATTGCTAGAAGAACCAATTACTTACTCGAAAAAGATTTAGCTCGTGACCACATCGTCGTTGGCTTAATTAAATGTCATGACAACATTGATGAAATCGTCGATATTATCAAAGACAGCCCAACTCCAGAAAAAGCCACCTCTACTTTAATCGAGAAATTTGGTTTTACCGAAATCCAAGTTCAAGCTATCTTAGGTATGCAATTACGTCGTTTAACTGGAATTGAAACCGAAAAACTTGAAGCCGAAAGATTACAACTCGAAAAGAACATCGCTGAATATAAACGCATTCTCTCCGATAGAGAGAACCAAGTTGCCGTTGTTCTTGACGAATTAAACGAAATCAAAGAGAAATTTGGTGATGATAGAAGAACCGAAATCTCCAATAGCGCCGCCACAATTGACGATGAAGATTTGATCCCACAAGAACAAATCGTTATCACTTTATCAAAAGGTGGCTATGTTAAGAGATTAACCGCCGATACATTCAGAACCCAAAACCGTGGAGGTCGTGGAGTTAAAGGTACTTCACTAAATGAAAACGATGTTGTTGACCTTATGGTCTACACCAAAACACATACCGATTTACTCTTCTTTACCTCTTTAGGAAAAGTCTATCGTATCCGTGGATATCAAATCCCAGAATATCAAAGAACTGGTAAAGGTATCCCTGTCATTAATTTAATTAACATTGAAAAAGGCGAATCCGTCAAAGCCATCATCGCTTGCGATGAATACTTAGATGGCCACTATTTAATGTTCTTCTCTGAAAAAGGTTTAATCAAAAAGACCGCCATTAAAGAATACGAATCCATCCGTCAAAACGGTAAGATCGCTATCGGTTTAAGAGAAGACGATATGCTCCTTGATGTTAAGGAAATTGTTGAAGAAGTTGATGAAAATGGTAACGTCACTCAAGACACCATCATTGGTATTGCTGGCTCTAACGGTAAGATGGTTAACTTCCATTCAAGCGAAACTAGACCAATGGGTAGAAGTGCGTCTGGCGTTAAAGGTATTGAATTGCCAGATGATGAAAAAGTCGTCGGTGTTACTACCTCACTTGAAGGTAACATCATCCTTGTTTTAACTGATAAGGGTTATGGCAAGATGACACCTGCTGTTGATGAAAATGGTAACCAAGTTTATCGTCTTACAAAACGTGGTGCAAAAGGCGTTTCTACGCTAAAATCCACGGAAAAAGTTGGAAAATTAGTCGTTGTTAGAGCGGTTAATGGTGACGAAGACTTAATGGTTATTACTAATGCCGGTATCGTTATTAGAACCCCATTAAATCAAATTAGATTAATCGGACGTAACACTCAAGGTGTGAAGATTATGAACCTTGAAGGACGTCAAAAAGTTACTTCTATCGCTGTCGTTCCTCATGAAGAAGAAGTCGAAGGCGAAGAGGAAGAAGTAGCAGAAGAAATTACCGAAGAAGGTAATGTTGAAGAATAATTATGAAAGTACTTCTCTGTTATTCGAAAAATCATAATACAAGTAATGAAGGCACTCGTATGCTTAAAAACATTCAGAGTGCCCTCGCTCTTGAGAGAATTGTCTACACCTATGATGTTTATGACTATTATGATGTAGCGCATTTTATCTCTTTGGATTATGAAAAAGAAATCGACATTGCAAAAGATAAAGGTGTTCCTGTCATTGTTTCTGCGTTTTATGCAGAAGGATATAAAGACACCTCCTTCTTAAAATATAAGATTAAGAATGGTCATCGTGTTGTAACATTAAAAGAACAAGCCTTTAGAGTTTTAAATAAAGTTGATCTTATCCTTGTTCCAACTGAATACAATGCTCGTTTTCTTAAGGATAATGGAGTTACTACTAAAACCCAGGTTTGTTTAAGTGGTATTGATATTGCTTCGTATAAAGATGAGGAAAAACACAGTGCTTTATTCCATCGTTATTTCCAAGAAGATATCAAACAACCATTCATCTTAGCCTTCGGAGAATACACCAAAGGAGTGGAAGGACTAAGCTCATTAATCGCCGCCGCAAAACGTTTGCCTAACTATTCTTTCTACTATGTAGGAACACAAGGTAATAAAGACGAATTGAAAGGGCGCGATTTAAAACTAGTCAATTCACTTCCAAAGAATCTTAAATGTGTTAATGAAATGCCTGAAGATATCCATCTTAGTGCAATTAAAAACACAGAGTTGGTGATATTCCCAGGATATAAACCCGCTGGCATTATTACTATGGAAGAAGCAATGGCGTCTAATAAACAATTGATTCTTCGTAAAAGCAGTGTCTATCCAGGTTTATTAGAAGATGGTAAGACCGCTTATCTAGCGGAATTCTCTGAAACAATAGTTTCTTTGATTCAAGATTATTTGACTTCAAGTCAACAACCTACAATTAAAGAAGCATATCATATAATCGAGAATTGTTCGCTAGAGAATTATGGCAAAACTTTAAATAATTGTTACAAAAAAATGATGAGAAAATAAAATCGTTAAGGAGATAACTTTATGTTAGATATCAATCTCATTCGTGAAAACCCTGAAAAAATTAAAGAGTTACTTAAAAGAAAGCTATGGGATACTGACTTTGATGAACTCTTAAGTTGGGACAATAGAAAAAGAGAATTAATTCAATCAGTTGAAGGCAATAAAGCTGAAATGAATCGTCTTTCTGCTTCTGTTCCTGCTGCTAAAAAAGCAGGCGAAGATGTTAGTAAAATCTTTGCAAAAGTTAAAGAAATAGCTGCAAATAACGCCAAAAACGAAGAAGAATTAAAAGAAATTGAAGACAAGATTTTTAATTTCTTAGCAGCTCTTCCAAACCTTCCTGATGAAGATTTATTAGGTGGTGGTAAAGAGAATAACAAGGTCATTAAGACCGTTGGCAAGAAACCAGAATTCTCCTTCAAAATGAAAGACCATGTTGAACTTGCTAAATCTCTTGGTTTAGTTGATTATGATCGTGGTGCGAAAATCTCTGGTAGAGGTTGCTGGGTCTATACAAACCTCGGTGCGCGTTTAGAATGGGCCTTAGTTAATTTCTTCATTTCCGAACATTTAAAAGACGGATATGAATTTATCCTACCACCTCACTTATTAAATGAAGAATCTGGATTTGTTGCGGGTCAATTCCCTAAATTTAGAGATGACGTTTTTTGGCTCAGTGGATTAGAACCACAAAGATTCATTCTTCCTACCGCAGAAACTGCATTAGTGAACTTACACCGTAACGAAATTCTTGCTGAAGAAGATTTACCAAGAAAATATTTCGCTTATACTCCATGCTATCGTCGTGAAGCTGGCAGCTATCGTACCGAAGAAAGAGGAATGATTCGTGGTTATCAATTCAACAAAGTTGAAATGGTACAATACACTAAAGCTGATGGTAGTGATGCCGCTTTCGAAGAATTAGTCGGCAAGGCTGAATCCTTAGTGGCTAAACTTGGCTTACATTATCAAGTTTCTAAATTAGCCGCTGGTGATATTTCTCACGCGATGGCTAGAACCTACGATATTGAAGTTTACATTCCTTCCATTGGAATTTATAAAGAAGTCTCTTCTGCTTCTAATGGTAGAGATTATCAAGCGCGTCGTGGTATGGTCCGTTATAGAGATAAGGAAACTGGCAAAACTAAATATTGTCACACCTTAAATGCTTCTGGACTTGCTACCTCCCGTATCTTCCCAGCGATATTAGAACAATTCCAACAAGAAGACGGAAGCGTCCTTGTTCCGGAAGTGCTTCAACCATTCATGGGTGGTATTAAGGTCTTAAAGCCAATTGAATAAAGAGAAGATAGAGCTTTGCTCTATTTTTTCTTTTTTGTTTCTTTCTTAGTTAAAAATAATATTATTTTTATCAACTTATGGTACAATAATACCGCCATCGCGATGTATATCTTTGAACCAGGTCAGGACAGGGATGTAGCAGCCTTAAGATGTTTATATGTGTGCGGTGGTTTTGTTTTATGAAATTTAACAATAAAGAAAAATACATGCGTCTAGCGTTAAAAGAAGCAGACAAAGCTCTCGCTATTGATGAAGTGCCTATTGGGTGTATTATTGTAAAAGATAACAGAGTTATTGCTAGGGCGCATAATGAAAAAGAGCATGCTCAAGATCCAACAAAACATGCGGAAATAAGTGCAATAAGAAAAGCATGTAAAAAACTGAACAACTGGAGACTTGAAGGTTGCGATATCTATATCACACTAGAACCATGTATCATGTGTGCTGGCGCTATCATTCAAGCAAGGCTAAGAAACGTCTACTTTGGAGCGTTTGATCTAAAAGGCGGAGGCTTCGGTTCATCTATTGATGTTAGCCAAGCAAAAAACATTAATCACCATCCTTCTATTGAAGGTGGTATCCTATTAGAAGAATGTTCTAGTAAAATTACCAATTACTTTAAAAGTAAAAGATAAGTAAAAGAGAAAATAAAACTTGGATTTTTGTCCAAGTTTTTTTATCATATACATGCGCTTATGAAGTACTCATTAGATCAACCTAAAGAATTTGACTTTACTCCTTCTTTAAATATCGGCTTATCGGAAGATCAAGCTAAAATTAGAAGAAAACAAGGACTAACCAATAAAATTAAGTTTCCAAATAACGGCAATGTTTTCTTTATTCTTTTAAAAAACATTTTTTGTATATCTAACATCTTTATGTTGGCTACGATGATTACCTTATTGGTGTTAGGCCAATATTTATCGTTACTTCTTCTTATTGTTATTGTTATCAAAACCGCTCTTGGATTAGTAAACGATTTATCTAGTCATCACTACTTCAAAAAGCATAAGTTTACTGAAAGTGAGTACAAAGTTGTTCGTGAAAAGAAAATCTTTACACTCCCATATCAAAAAATAGTTTTAAACGACGTCGTTATTATAAGTGAAGGCGAAGTTATTTCTTTTGATGCTGAAGTTGGCGAAGGAACTTTGCAAGTCGACGAATCCTTCTTAACTGGAAAGCCATCATTAGTGAAAAAAGAAGCCGGCGATATACTTTACTCTGGTAGCAAAATCTTAAATGGTAAGGCCTTTGTAAGAGCGAAAGCGGTTGGTAGATTTTCTAGCCAACAAAAAGAACTAGAAAGAGCTTTAACTTGGAAAGAAACAGTTTCTAGTTCCAAGATGTTTAATAATCTCATCTCTTGGATTTCCTGTGGGGTAGCTTTATTAGTCTTCTTGATTGCTTTAATTGTTTATTCTTCTCAAGGAACCATCACTTCGTTTGAAACATTTAAAGAACAAATGACCCCTATTCTTGAACTTATTGGAGTTGTCTTACCTTGCTCATTATATTTATTCTCGCCAATTGTATATTTGGTTTCTTCTTTAAAACTCAAGAAACATAACGTTAAATGTTTACGTGATTATAATTTAGCGGCATTTGCATCTTGTGATGTTGTTTGTTTTGATAAGACAAATACGTTATCCACTAATCGTCTTTCGGTGAAAAAAATAGCGTCTTTATCTCCAACATTAAGTCAAACTGATATCAACCAAATTGTCTCTGACGTGTTGCTAGCCACGAACGATCAAAACGAGCTAACCGCTTCTTTAAGAAGAACATTTAACTATCAATTAAGTAAAGTAGTAACAAAAGCTTATCCTTATTCTGCGGACAAAGGATTCTTTGGCGCTAGTTTAAAAGGTGGAAAGACATACTTAGTTGGCGATATTGATAAAATCAATCTTGTTAATAAACAAGGCTTATTAAAACGTAGTGAAGAATTCACTAAAGAAGGATATCAAGTTTTAGTTTTAGCCGAAGCTTCTAATACATTCAACGCAACCTCTTTAGAGAATATGTCATTTAATGGTGTAGCTTTCATTGTTTTAGCGGAAGAAATTAGACCGGAAGTTATCGAGACTATTAAATGGCTTTTAGATAACGGTAAAGAAATTAAAATTATTTCTGGAGATAATGAAATTAGATGCGTGGATGTAGCTTTAAAACTTGGTTTACCTTTAGGTAATAAAGCTGTTTCCTTAAAAGATGTAAGTAACCACGTGATTGGTCAAATCATAGATAAATATTCAATATTCGCTAATGCGAACTCTGAACAAAAAGCCCAAATCGTTAACTGGCTACAAAAACAAAAGAAGAAAGTAGTGATGGTGGGTGATGGAGATAACGACGCTTTCGCTATGAGGTGCGCTGATTTATCTATTACATTAGCTAGAGGTACCCCGCTTGCTAAAGCCACCGCTGATATTGTTTTACAGGACAATAACATCGAATCACTTCAAGCACTTAATGAAGAAGGAAAAGTGATGGATAACAAAGAAACATTATTGGTGAAGATGTCATTTGTTAAAACTATTCCTCTATTAGTCGTGGGTCTAGGTTTTGTCCTTGTTAGTGCTTTCTCTAACATCCCAGCAATTAGGCCTCCACTTACTTCTTCTCACTATTTACCAATTGAACTTTTCTATACATTCTTAGGTGCATTATTTATCGTTTTTGATAATAATAAGCGAGATTTAAATGGAAAATTCAGTAAAAATACGATTTTATACACAATTATTCCTCTTCTTATTTGTTTAGTGGCAGCTATCGCTGTTCCTTTCATGTTCGCCTTACAAATCAATAAGGTTATGTATACCGGATTTACTTATGATAGCTATGACAATATTTATGTTTCGACCCAAATGGTAACAGGAACATTCGTGGCAATATTCTTAACTCTTATTACTACACTCTGGGTTTTAGATTATCGCCGTTCGGTGTTATTGACTATCGGGCGTGCCATTCAAAGCGTGGCCATGATTCTTCTTATCGTTATTGGCTATGCCGGAAAAGTGAATTTGTTTGGTATTAACTTTACTAAGATTGAAATTACAGTCATATATTTCCCAGCGATTATTGCTCTCTTTGCTTTAGCTGCTGGATTATTCATACATTTATTAGTTCATATCTTTGATAAAGGAGACGAAAAAGAAGATGTTAAAGATCAACCCAAAGATTAAAGAAGCTTTAGAAAAAGGAATGCCAGTTGTTGCTCTCGAGAGCACAATCATTTCACATGGCATGCCTTATCCAAAAAATGTCGAGACCGCTTTGAGAGTGGAACAAATGATTAAGGACCATGGTGCTATCCCAGCAACCATCGGTATCATCGATGGTGATGCCATTGTGGGTATGACCCCTGAAGAAATTGAACAATTTGGAAAAAGAAAAGGAATCCTAAAAGCTTCTCGTAGAGACCTTCCTGTTATTTATGCGAAGAAATTATGGGCCGCAACTACTGTTGCTTCCACAATGATTATTGCCAATCAAGCTGGTATTGAAGTCTTTGTGACTGGCGGTATTGGTGGTGTTCATAGAGGTGCCCAAGAGACCATGGATATTTCTGCTGACTTACAAGAATTAGCTAAGACCAATGTGACAGTCGTTTGTGCGGGCGCTAAAGCCATCTTAGATTTACCATTAACTCTTGAATATTTGGAAACTATGGGTGTTCCAGTTCTTGGTTATAAAACTAAAGAACTCCCAGCCTTCTATACACCTCATTCTGGTTTAGCTGTTGATTATCAAGTCGATTCTCCAAAAGAAATTGCTTCTATCATTAAAGAAAAAAGAAAGAACAACCTTGCTGGTGGACTTTTATTAACCAATCCTATTCCTGAAGAATACGCGATGGACGCTAAAATCATCCATGACGCGATTGAAAAAGCCTTAAAGATGGCGGATGAACAAGGAATACACGGAAAAGAAAGCACCCCATTCTTATTAAAGACAATTGTGGAATTAACAGGAGGAGATTCTTTAGAATCTAATATTGCTCTTGTTTTAAATAATGCTGCTCTAGGAGCGGAAGTGAGTAAAGAATTAGCTAGGAAATAATGAAGACAGAATACTATTTTGCCGCCACACTAAAAACTTTAATGGCGGAAGTGCCACTTGATGACATTTCTGTTACTTTGTTAGCGAAAAAATGTCGTGTTAATCGTCAAACATTTTATTATCACTTTCATGATATTTATGACCTTCTCACTTTAGTTTATTTAAACGAGAAAATGGAAGGAATTGAAAATGCATTAACAATTAAAGACATGGTGAAATGTATTTATAACTACTACGCAAATAATAAAGCCTTTGTGTTAGCAACATTAGATTCTGCTTGTAAAGATTTATTCCAAGAGTTCATATATAACAACTGTTATAAATTCTGCTTACATATCATTAGTAATGATTTAGAAAGTAAAAAGATTACTGCGAACGATAGGAAATCTATTGCCCGCTATTACGCGATGGCGTTTTCTAATTCTCTTGTTTACTATTTATCAAACTATAAAAACAAAACAATTGAAGGCATGATGAATGCTTTGTGTTACGAAGATGAAAGTAACATTAAAAGATCTATCACTAAGTTCATAAAGATTAGAGGTAAAAATGATTAATTTTGATTTTCAATTAAAAACAAAAATCTATTTTGGCAAAGATAAAGAAAATGAAATTGCCTCTATTTTAAATGAGCACGGCTTTAAACGTATTGCCGTTATCATTGGTAAGGGTTCGGTAAGAAAAAGCGGTCTACTAGATCGTGTAACATCTTTATTAGATGAATCTAATATTGAATATATTTTAATCGAAGGAGTAAGAGCTAATCCTACGATTGACTTTGTGAAGCCCGCTCTTAAGACTATTAAAGGTTATCGTCCTGAATTACTACTCGCTATTGGTGGTGGTAGTGTCATTGATACCGCTAAGTCTTTAGGTGTTGGTTATTACTACGATGGAGATCCCTTTGATTTCAATTTGCATAAATGCTCTCCAAGCAAATGTTTGTCTATTGGTGTAATACTAACTATCTCCGCCGCAGGAAGCGAAATGTCTACCTCTTGTGTTATTCAAGATGATCTAACTGGAACAAAAGCCGGCTTTAATAGTGAACTAGTTAGACCATTGTTTGCAATTGAAAATCCAGAGCTAACTTATAGTGTTAGTAAAGCACAAACAGGATATGGCGTCGTCGATATTATGATGCATACCTTAGAGAGATATTTCCAACCATCTGATGAATTAGAATTTGCGGACGATATTGCTCTTGGATTATTAAAAAACGTGGTAAAAGCTGGCGGAATTTTAGTAAAAGAGCCAGAAAATTACCAAGCAAGAGCTTCAATAATGCTAGCGTCAAGTTTCTCCCATAACGGCTTAACAAGCATAGGCAAAAAGTTCTTTATGCCCGTTCATCAAATGGAACATGCACTCTCAGGATTATATCCAAGTGTGGCTCATGGAGAAGGCCTTGCTGTATTATTCCCAGCGTGGGCAACTTATTATGTTAAATATGATGTTGATAAATTCGATCAATTAGCAAAAGTGGTCTTTGATTCATTTATAGAAGATAAGATGAAGAACGCTCTTGAAGGAATTAATCGACTTAAAGAATTCTTTAGATTATTCGATATGCCCTTAACATTTGAAGATCTTAATATTCCTGATATAGATATTGAAAAAATTGTTAATAAGATTTCTAATAATGGTGAGAGAATCATTCCTCACCATATAAAACCAATGGATAAAGAAGTAATGTATGAAATCTGTACATTAGCTTCAAGGAGGTAATTAATTATGAAGAAAAAAGAAATTGTTAGTTTAATATTCTGGCTTGCCGTCTTTGGTGGGTATATTGCTTATTTCTTTACCGTCATTCAACCATTCTATTCCACCGGAGATTCTGGCTTTAGTGATAGTGGTTGGTTTGCTTATTTTGGCTTATTTGTTTTAACAATTGCCATTAGCACAGTCGTAACATCTATTCTTTATGAAATCCTCCATATCATTGGAGCGAAGATGGGTGGATATAAAGTTGTCTCCGCTAATATCATGAGATTTAATTGGTATCGCGATGATGATAAGATAAAATTCCGTTTTGCGAAGTTTGATGGGCTTACTGGAGAAACTAAAATCGTTCCAAACACTAAAAGAAAAAAAGAAGCTAACCCCACTTGGTTTATCTTCTTAAACTCAGTGTTCTTTGTTATTGAATTTGCCGCTTTATATTTTGTCTTTTTCTATTTCAAAAATAACACCAGTTCATTCTTAAGAAACTTAGCGCACGCCGCTTTAACATTTGGTTTAACCGCTGGAGTTATTTGGTTATATAACATCCTTCCAGTAGAGATGGAAAATAAGACGGATGGTCATATCTTCTCTATCTCTAAAGGCAAAGAAAAAAGAAAAGAATTTAATAAAAAACTCATTGAAGAATTTTCTGGAACTTTGGCTATTAGCCAAGTTAGTGAAGAAAACGAAGAATTAAAAGGACCGGTTATTACTGGCAACAACGTCGAATCGATTTATGCAGCGATTATGCTTAATGAAAAAGATAAGGCGATAGAAATTATTGATGCTCTTTTATTAGATAAAGAACAAGGTAAGAATCAATTAATGCTCAAGGCCTGGAAATTCTTTATTCAATCTTATGATGCTTCTTTAGATGATGGCAAAGTCATGTATGCGGAAAACTTCTCTCTTGAAGAAAGAAGAAGTGTATCAGGTTCGGATAGTCTTGTGTGTATCGCGGCCTATATCTTAATGGCGGGCTTATACGATAAATCACAGTCCGAATGTATTTATGTTTTAGAGAAAACTCCAAAGCTATTAAAACGAGTTCCTACTAGTAAAAAGGAAGTTGAAATTAAGATGGTTAATGCCTCTATTGATAAAGTCTTAGGCTTCCATCCTAACTGGGATTTAGCTAAATATAAAATTGCTGAATAAAAATAAAAAATGGCGGTTCTAGTAATGAAATCGCCATTTTTTTATATTATTTTACGAATCTTTTTCTAATTAAGATTAACACTATTCCAATAGCCGCTAAGGTGCTAACTAAGATAGAAGTAGTGATGATTGAGCCAGAGCAACCACCCTTCTTTTCTTCTGGATCTGGATCAACTGGTGGTTCAGGTGCTTTTTCTTTAACTGTAACTTTACATTTATCCTTAGCACCAGAATCACTAATAACGGTAATAATACTTGTTCCAACTTTTTTACCTTTAACGGTGTTCTCTTCACCATCTTCGGTAAAGATCATTCCTAGAGTAATGTTATCGTTATCTTTACCCCAGTTTATTGTTTTGTTGTCATTGGTGAGAGCACTTATTTTAACTTCTTCGTCAACCTCGATTGTTAATTCTTTTTGACTTAAAGTCACTTCTGGAATTATTGGTTCAGGATCTTTTTCTTGCACTTCAATAACACAACTAGCGCTAGGCCCACTTTCACTTGTTGCGGTTAATGTTGTTGTACCTACTTTTAAGCCAGTAACCAAATTGGCTTCTCCACTTCTAGTAGAACTAGAAAAAGAGATATTATCATTATTACTGCTCCAAGAGATTTCCGCTCCATCATTCGTGGTCGCGCTTATATTAAAGAAGGAATCAACTTTAATAGCTTTACTTGTATCACTTATTTCAATAGTGGGAGTAACAGGGTGATTAGTAATTGTAATTGTGCATGTTTGTTCAGGTCCACTTTGGCTCTTAGCTTTTAAAATAGTTGTTCCAACACTTAAACCAGCAATCGTATTAGCTTGTCCACTAGTGGTTTGGGATGTATAAGAAATGTTACTATTATCACTTGTCCAATCAATCTTGGCTCCATCGCTTGTAGTAGCGGTAACCGTTACTGTTTTGTTTACCTCAACACTTTTACTAGTCGCGTCTAAACTAATAGAAGGACCATCAGGATACTTTGCTTTAGCTTCTTCCACAACTGAGCTTGAGCATTTTTCGCCAAATACTTTCCAGGCATATTCTGGATGATCAACGAATGGATTTCTATTTTCTTGCTTACTGGTTTCACTATAGTCGTTTCTATGACCTTCCATTGCATCAGGAACATCTGAAACATGCCACTTTAAAAGTGTATCGTAATCTGCGAAGGTTGATGTGATTTCTGGAAGATTAGCATATTCATTTTTATATGCAGTCCAAACATACATGATGATACGAGCCACATCACCCTTAACAGAATCTAAAGGCATAAAATGTCCACCGCCACTATAACCATATTCCATGTTGTTATAGACCAGCTTGGTTCCACCAGTCACATTGCCATATGGTAAGTTTCCACGTTTGTTATTTGTTGTATCGTACGTTGGTCTAATATGTAAAATATCAGTTCCGGCTTTTGTTTTACCCCAATAACCACCTGAATTAGCTTGTGGCCAACAATGCTCTCTATTCCAAGTATTAGCAGGGTTCTTTGTTACTGAATCTCTAGTATAGAGATAAATCATATTTTTATTATTTGTTGGGTCTTCATCTGCATATTGAAGAACACTTGATAAATGTCCTTCTCCAGAAGAGCCATATGTGTACCATCCTTTTGGAAAGATCTTACTTGTTAAAGCTTTTCTTAAAGTACCGTTAAGCCCTTGCCCAGTAGCGGTTATGGAATTGTAATAATTTCCTGAATAATAATATGGATCAAAATTAGCGGTATGCGTTGCGGCATCAGCTTCTAAATAATTACTTTCTTGTTTTAAAGATAAACCCACTCCAAAACCGAGTGATAAAACTCCACACAAGGATAATAAAACAACTTTTGTTTTCATATTAAACATCTCCAGTAGTCCTTACTATTCTACTATAGAAATATAAACAATAGAAACCATAAAAAATCCTCACAAAGTTAAGTGAGGATTAGTCTAATTAATTATTTTCCAGTGATATTAAGTTTTTTGACAACAACACTAGGAGCACTTGTACCGCTTGGCCTGACTTCAACGTTAGAGCCAACTTCACTTACATCAGCGAATAATTGAAGCAAATTACCAGCCACTGTAATGAGGTCAAGTGGTTGTCCTAATTTACCATTTTCAATTAAAAAACCGGTAGATTGCAGTGAAAAATTACCAGATTGTGAATTTAATCCAGCATGTAAACCAGATACTTCTGTGATATAAACACCATTGCCAACATCTTCTAATAATTGCTCAAAAGACTTCTTACCTGGTTTTAAGCATAAGAATGTTGGAGCAATGAAAATCTTGCTTCCGCTTCTTTGGCTGTTACCAGTAGATTCTCTTCCCTCTTTAGCAGCAGTTGTTAAGTTATAAAGGTATGTTTCTAATACACCATTCTTGATAATGGCTTTATTACTTGTTGCCACACCTTCATCATCAAACCAACGAGCAAATACATTTCTTGATAATGGTTTATCTTCAATGGTGACTTTTCTGGAAGCAACTTTTTGATTAAGTTTTCCTTCAAAGAACGAAGAATGTTTTTGTACTTCTTCAGCACTAGCGGAATCGATTAAAGCACTCATGAAGGATGAGACCACTGAAGGCGCTAAAACAACTTTATATTTTCCGCTCGCGCATGGAGAACCACCTAATTGAGAAACAGTTTTTTCTCCGACTTCTCTAGCAAGTTTCTTAACATCAACTTTGCTCCAATCATTATCAAGCAAGATTGAGTATCCAGACTTAGTTTGACCATTTTCACTAGCTAAAGCAGCACCTACTAAAACAAAGTAATTAGATTTTTGGACTAACTTTAATCCTTTGGAGTTCATTAAAGTAGTGGTGGACATTGATTCAGAATATTCCACGCCTGAGACTTCAACAATTCTCTTATCATAACTTCTAATCGCACTTTCAAGTTCTCTAAGGGCCGCCATTTTTTCTTCAACCGAAACTTTGGCTAATGAAGAGTTGAAAGTATTGATCTTTTTATATTTTGGACTACCACCAAAAATGATTTGTGGATCTTCATTTTCAATAACAGCAGCGTTAGCAACGATTTCATTTACTAAGTATTCTGCTTTTTCGTTATTAAAGACATCACATGTCGCAGTGCCAAACTTACCATTAACTAAGCCACGCGCTAAAATGACGTAGCCATTATTCATAGAATAATTATCAACTTCACTATGGAATAAGGAAAAAGATAATTCATAAGATTGACCGATATATAATTCGGCTTCTTCAATACCAGCTTCTTTTGCTAGTTGGAAAAATTTATCGTACTTCATTATTTAAGTTCTCCTCCTCTTCCACCGACAATAACTTCACTGACACGGATTGTTGGTTGACCAACATTAGTTCTAATAGAACCAGAAGAAGCACCGCACATACCTTGTCCTAAGTCTAAGTCATTACCGACCATATCAATATTCTTTAAGATTTCAAATCCTTTACCAATAAGGGTTGCGCCCTTCACTGGTTCACAGATTTTACCATCTCTCACGATATAAGCTTCGCTACATCCAAAGTTAAATTCACCAGTAGATGGATCAACAGAGCCACCATTGAAGCCAACAGTATATAAACCTAACTTAGTAGCTTTAATAATTTCTTCTTTTGTGGACTTACCATTTTCAATATAGGTGTTACTCATACGTGATGTAGGAATATAACGATAGTTTTGTCTACGACAAGCACCGTTGCCTTCTCTATTCATACGACGACCATTTAAATCATCAATCATAAAGTCGGTAAGTTTACCATCTTTAATAAGTTGACGCTTAGTTCCTAAATTACCTTCGTCATCAATATCAATGGAGCCCCACGCTTGTGGCATAGTGCTATCATCAACCGCACTGACTAATGGAGAAGCAATGTAGTCTCCTTCTTTTCCTGTAAAGCAAGATAAGCCTTTAGCAACTGCAGAAGCTTCTAATGGATGGCCACATGATTCATGGAACAAGACTCCGCCCCAACCATTACCAATAATGACAGGCATTTTTCCAGATGGGCATTCTTTGGCTCCTAAGTTTTGTAAAGCCACTCTTACTGCGTCTTTAGCGCATTCGACTGGATTAACCTTTGTATGGAAATAAGAAATATCTTGTTGAGCGCCTGGTCCAACAAATCCTGTTTCAAATCCTGTTTCATCAGCAGCAACAACAGAATAAGCCAAACGGCCAAATTCAGAATGTCTATCAAACCATTTGCCTTTAGAATTAAACAAAGCAACATAACGATGATTATCAGCAAAAAAGCCGGAATATCTGACTATTTTTGGATTATTTAAAGAAGCAATATAATCAGTACCTTCCTTAATAAGAGCGATTTTCTCTTGTCTAGAAATGTTGCGGTAACTATTTGTTACTGGATTTCTATTAGCCGCTCTAATCATATCTAACTTAGTAACTGTAATTAACCTATCTCCATGTAGAGACTTGCTTAAAGAACTTGCTAATGTCAATAATCCTTTTTTACTTAAATCATTAGTGTAGCCATAGATACATTGATTTTCTTTTAATAAACGTAATCCCACTCCGCAGATGGAAGTTGAAGATGAGGTTTCAACTTTTCCATTATCAATAGAGATGGATGCGCTTGTGGAATCCTCATAGAATATTTCCGCGTAATCCGCCCCCGTTGATAAGGCTTCGTTTAAAACATCAATAGCTAATTTTTTACTAATCATTTTTAAACCTCCTAATAAAACGTGTCTACATTATATGTTAGACACATTATCATTCACAACTAATTTGCTTTTTTATTTATCAAAAAGTGCACCTAGGTTTTGTATAATAGTGGTGAACATTTACATAGTGAGGAAAGTGTATGAATAAGTTTATGCGTATGGCTATTTCAGAAGCCAAAAAAGGTATTCGTAATGGACATGGTGGTCCTTTTGGTGCTGTCATTGTTAAAGACGGCGAAGTCGTAGGGAAAGGACACAATCAAGTTCTTAAAAATAATGATCCAACTTGCCATGGAGAAATGATGGCGATTCATAAAGCCTGTAAAAAACTTGGGACATTTGATTTAAGCGGATGTGAATTATATACAACTGGTGAACCATGCCCAATGTGTATGTCCGCTATTTTATGGGCTAACATTGAAAAAGTTTATTACGGTTGTAACATCATCGATACTGAAGAAATCGGTTTCAGAGATGCCAAGTTTTATCAAATGCAACAACCAGGCGAAAGAGAAAAATTAGTTATCGAATTAGATCGTAAAGCCTGTTTAAAACTCTATCGTGAATATGAAGCCATTGAAGGACACAAATTGTATTAATCAACTTAGCTTCCTTTGATGTAATCAATAGAAATAGAATTAGCCACTCAAAATGCAAAACTTGCGAGTGGCTTTTTTAACTTGCTTATAATCAATATAAGTGCTAGTTTATATATGCGTTAAAATACTTACAGTTTATGCATTAAAATCCTTGCCCCTGGAGATTTTTTCTTTGCAGGAAGGGAAGAAGGAGGAAACACATGTATAGAAACAATGAACTAAATGTTCTTTTAAGTGACGTAAAAAACAAGTATGCGAACGAACCAGAATTTGTTCAAGCCGTCGAAGAGTTTTTGGATTCAATGGATTTTCTTGTTGAGAAAAAACCAGAAGTTCTTCAAAACGGAATCTTAGAAAGATTAATCGTTCCTGAAAGAATCATCCAATTCCGTGTCCCATGGGTTGATGATAAAGGCAAAGTGAGAGTTAATACTGGATATCGTGTTCAATTCAACTCCGCCATTGGTCCTTATAAGGGCGGTATGAGATTTGATAAATCCGTTAACTTATCAATCTTAAAGTTCTTAGGATTTGAACAAACATTTAAGAATAGTTTAACTGGCCTCCCAATGGGTGGTGGTAAAGGTGGTAGTGACTTTGATCCTCGTGATAAGAGCGATGCAGAAGTCATGAGATTCTGCCAATCATTCATGAATGAATTCTATCGTTATATTGGTCCTAACACCGATGTTCCCGCTGGTGACTTAGGTTTTGGAGCCCGTGAAGTTGGCTATATGTTTGGCCAATATAAGAAGTTAGTTAATGAATGGTCTGGTGTCTTCACTGGTAAAGGAATTTCTTATGGTGGCTCTCTTGCTAGACCAGAAGCAACAGGCTATGGATTATGTTATTTTGCAGAAGAAATGCTTAAAACATGCTGCAAAACTGACTTTAAAAATAAAAAAGTCATCATTTCCGGTTCTGGAAAAGTTGGCTCCATGGCGTTAAAGAAAGCCCATGAATTAGGCGCGATTGTTGTTGGTATGTCTGATATCAATGGCTATGTTGCTGATGAAAAAGGACTCGATGCTGAAGAAATCATTTCCTTAGCAAAAGCCAAAGGCGAATTTACTAAAGATTATGTAGCGAAGCATCCTGGTGTAAAGCACAGCAATTGTTCTAGAGATTTATGGAACGTTCCATGTGATATCGCTATGCCATGTGCCACACAAGGCGAAATTAATTTAGAAAATGCAAAACAACTTAAAGCTAACGGCTGCTTCATGGTAGCGGAAGGTGCGAATATGCCATGTGACTTAGAGGCTATTAGATTCTTTAATACAAATGGCATTATATTCTCACCTGGCAAAGCCAGTAACGCTGGTGGTGTGGCCGTTTCTGGATTAGAAATGAGTCAAAATGCTATGCATTTATCTTGGACATTTGAAGAAGTCGATGCCAAATTAAAAGAAATCATGAAGAAGATTTTCTCACAATGTTATGAAACCGCTAAATCATTTGGACAACCGAATAATTTAGCATTAGGTGCAAACATTGCTGGATTCTTAAAGGTCTACGATGCAATGATGGCAGAGGGCATTTGTTAATGAGTTTTAATATCGTTAAAGCCCCCCATATTTACCTTCCAAGAAAAGAAGTTGATTTAACAAAATACGCGGTTATTGCTTGTGATCAATTTACTAGTCAAAAAGAGTACTGGGATAAATTAAAAGATGAAATAGGAAACAACGTTTCCACTTTCCACATGGTCTTCCCAGAAGCTTATTTGAATAAAGTTGATAACGATCAATACATTAACGGCATCAACAAGAAGATCGATTTGTATTTAGCCAATAAAGATATTGTTGATATTGGTGAATGCTTTGTTCTTGTTGAAAGAGTCACTTCGTTTGGTGTTAGAAGACTTGGTTTAATTATTTCTATTGACCTAGAAGAATATTCTTATAAGAGAAATGTTCCATGTTCAATTAAAGCTAGTGAAGCAACGATTGAAGAAAGGATTCCACCTCGCTTAAAGATTAGAAAAGACGCGGCGATTGAATTACCACACACACTGGTTTTATTCGACGATAAAGAAAAGAGTATTGTTGAACCTCTATACGCCAATAGAGATAAACTCCCATTGCTTTATGACTTCGAATTAAACGCTGATGGTGGTCATATCCGTGGCTATCGCTTAGATAACACTAAGGAAATCATTAAACAATTCGAAGATCTATATCATAAAGATAATAGTGGGTTAATGTTTATTGTTGGTGATGGTAACCATTCTTTAGCTACCGCCAAAGCGCACTGGGAAAACGTTAAGAAAACATTAAGTAAAGAAGAAATAGAAAACCATCCAGCTAGATACGCTCTAGTGGAAGCTAATAATATTTATGATGATGGAATCATTTTTGAACCGATTCATAGAATCTTGTTTAACTGTGACGATTCATTAACAAAAGGCTTAATGAAACTAATGGATGGTAATTATGAAAAATGCCACATTTATACACAAAAATTCGGTAAACAACCGATAAAAAGTGTGAAAAATGCGGCGGAAATATATCAAAAAGTGCAAGCATATCTTGATGAATATTTATCCAAACATCCTCAATGTGAAATTGATTTTGTTCATGATGAATCTTCTGTTATCGAGATTGCAAACAAACACAAAGATTCGCTAGCAGTTATTATGCCGGCGGTAGGCAAAGATGACATTTTCGTCTTTGTTGCTAAAGACATGGTATTACCAAGAAAGTCATTTTCTATGGGCCATGCCTCTGAAAAAAGATATTACCTTGAATCTAAAAAGATTATAGGTTAAATAAAAGGAGCTTATTATGAGTAGAATTTTTAACTTCTCTGCTGGTCCAGCTATGTTGCCTGAAGAAGTCTTACAACAAGCTGCTAGCGAAATGATGGACAAAGATGGTTCTGGCATGTCCGTTATGGAAATGTCCCATCGTTCCAAATTTTATCAAAAGATTATCGATGAAGCTGAAGCTGATTTAAGAAAACTTTTGAACATCCCTGAAAACTATAAGGTCTTATTCCTTCAAGGTGGTGCTACTTTAGCGTTCGCCATGATCCCAATGAACTTTATGGTTAACGGTAAAATTGATGTCATCAATACTGGTGTCTGGACAAAGAAAGCTATTAAAGATGCTAAGTTATATGGCGAAGTTCGTGTTGTCGCTGATGGTGAACCAAATGGATTCAAAACCATTCCTGATTTAGATTCAATTAAATTTAATAAGGATGCGGATTACGTCTATATGTGCGATAACAACACTATCTATGGTACTAAATATCCTAAGTATCCTAATGTTGGTGATTTAGCTTTAATCAACGATATGTCATCTTGCTTCTTATCCGAACCAATTGATGTCAGTAAGTTCGCTATGATTTATGCTGGTGCACAAAAGAACGTTGGTCCTGCTGGTGTTACCATTTGTATTATCCGTGAAGATTTATTAGCAAGAACTCCAAGAAACCCATTACCAGCTTATTTAGATTATCGTATCCATGCTGAAAATGGTTCTATGTATAACACTCCACCAACATATGGCATTTACATTTGTGGATTAGTCTTCAAATGGTTACTTGCCCATGGTGGATTAGAAGAAAGAAAGAGAGTCAACGAAGAAAAGGCTAAAATACTTTATGATTATCTTGATCATAGCAAGATCTTTAAACCATACGCTGATAAAGCCAACCGTTCGTTAATGAACGTGACATTTAGAACCTTATCCGAAGAAATGGATGCTGAGTTCTTAGAAGGCGCAAAGAAATATCGTTTCACTAACCTCAAGGGACATCGTTCTGTCGGTGGTTTAAGAGCCTCTATCTATAACGCTATGCCAATTGAAGGTGTTAAAGCACTTGTCGCTTATATGAAAGAATTTGAGGAAGCTCATTTATGAGAATAAATTGTTTAAATAAGATTTCCCCAGTTGGTTTAAAGGTTTTAAAACCTGAATATCAACTAACTGAAGATATTAACGAAGCCGATGCTATCTTAGTTAGAAGCGCTGTCATGCACGAAATGAAACTCCCTGAGAGTGTCATTGCTGTTGCTAGAGCGGGTGCTGGTGTTAATAATATTCCTTTAGAAGATTACGCTAAAGAAGGCGTTGTGGTGTTTAATACACCAGGCGCTAATGCAAATGCTGTTAAAGAATTAACTATTGCTGCTATGCTTCTTGCTGCTCGTGATATTAAAGGCAGTATGAAATGGGTGGAAGAAAATAAGAGTGATGAAGCCATTAATAAATCCATGGAAAAAGCCAAATCAGCTTTTGCAGGTACTGAAATTCTTGGCAAGACATTAGGTGTCCTTGGTTTAGGCGCTATCGGAGCGCTTGTGGCCCAAGCTGCTAGTGGATTAGGCATGCATATTGTTGCAGTTGAACCAAGTCCAGTTACCATTGAAAGAAATAAAGCTATTCTTCCAAACGATATTGAAATTGTGGATTTAGACACAATGCTCGCTAAGTCTGATTACATTTCTATCCATGTCCCACTTAATGACGGAACAAAAGGAATGTTCAACAAAGAAACCTTCAAAAAGATGAAAGATGGTGTTGTTTTAATTAACTGTGCTCGCGATGCAATTGTTAATGATGATGATCTAAAAGAAGCTATTTCTAGTCAAAAAGTCCGTAAATATGTCACGGATTTCCCAAATTTCAAGACTGCCAATATGGAAGGAGTTATTGCAATTAGCCATCTTGGAGCCTCTACTGAAGAAGCTGAAGATAACTGTGCTGTCATGGCTTGCAAACAAATTATGGACTTTGTTGAAAATGGTAATATCATCAACTCAGTTAACTATCCACGCATTGATTTAGGAAAACGTGAAGAAAGAAGAATTGTTGTTCTTCATGAAGGCGATGAAAAGATTTCTGCTGAAGTCGTTAAAGCAGTTGAATCTTGCGGTCATATTCTTAAAATGCAAAGCGCAGTTAAAGGAAACCATGGCGCGACCGTAGTGGAATTTAAGAAAGAAAAAGACTCCTGTGTTTGTGAGGCATTACATCAAATCCCAGGCGTCTTACGTGTAAGAGTAATCAAATAAAAACTTGCCAAAGGCAAGCTTTATGAACTAGCGGACTATTGTGCCCGCTTTTTCTTTGAAGGCGAGATCTGCTTTCTCTAAGGAAGAGATAATAGCGGTTTTGCCTTTACTCTCTTCTAAGAATTTAACGCAAGCATTCACTTTTGGATACATACTTCCTTTAGCGAAATAATCACCCTTCATATATTCTTTCATTTCATTAACGCTAACTTTTTCTAAACGTTTTTCATCAGGTTTTTTGAAATTGATAAACACATTATCAACAGCGGTTAATATCACAAGGTAATCGGCATTAACTAAAGACGCCACTTTTGCAGAAGCATAATCTTTATCAATAACAGCGGCAATGCCTTCTAAAGAGCCATCTTCTTTTCTAATAACAGGGATTCCGCCACCACCTGCACATATAACAACGTGTCCATTTTTAACTAAAGTTAAAATGCTCTCTTTTTCAATAATATCAATTGGTAAAGGAGAAGCAACCACTCTTCTATAGCCTCTTCCGGCATCTTCTTTCATGGTGTAGCCCATTTCTTTAGCGATTTTTTCCGCTTCTTCTTTAGAATAGAAAGCACCAACAGGCTTACTTGGAGATAAGAATAAAGGATCATCTTTGTCTACTAATACTTGAGAGACAACGGTAGTGACATTTCTTTTAATGCCTCTATCCTTTAATTCGTTATCAAGAGCGTTTTGAATATGGAAACCAATATATCCTTGGCTCATCGCTCCACATTCTGGGAACGGCATATCTGGGACACTCTTTGCATCAGTGAACGCTAAATTAATCATTCCGACTTGTGGTCCGTTACCATGAACAATGATGACTTCATGGCCATCAGCGATTAATCCAGCAATAGGTTTAGCAACATTTTTTAATAATTCTTTTTGCTCTTGAGCATTATTACCAAGAGCGTTTCCACCAAGGGAGACAACATATCGACTCATATAAATACCTCAATATTCTAACTATATCACACCGTAAAAAAAGAGGGCACATTTTATTGGCCCCTATATCTTTATTGTTCTGAATGAATTGCTTTATCAATGTTTCCAAACGCAATGTAGTAGATTGGAATGATTAAGAATAAGACCCAAAGAGGATGGAACATTGAGAAATTACAAAGCCAACAACAAATGAAGAAATATGTGAAAAGTACAGCAAAAACGATACTAAATTCGCAAAAACGACGTTTTTCTATCGCTCTAGCAAAAGATGATAATATCTCTGGAACGAAGAATAAACACCATGCTTTTCCCCATAATCCAAGAGTGGCTCCTAAGACAATATAAGCGATAAGAGTAAGAAGCATAAGAGAAGCTTCAACTGAATTGATGATGACAATGGCTTTTGGAAGTTTCTTATGTTCGTAATGATGTTTTTTGTCCACAACATCTTCTGGTTTTGTATCTACGTATTCATTATTACCTTTAATTAATTCATCTAAAGTAATTCCGTATAACTCTGCTAAGGCAATTAGATTATTTGTGTCTGGTGCAGACTCACCAGTTTCCCATTTACTGATAGCCTGTCTAGAGATATTGAGCTTATCAGCAAGGTCTTCTTGAGTATAACCATGTTGTTTTCTTAATTCAGCTAAGCGGTTTGCAAGTTTCATTTCCATAACATTTCCTTCTTTCCTTAAATATTCTAGACCTTGGAGAAAATAATTCTACATATTCTACTTTTCAAATGCGCAAATATTGGTTGCGTTTGTTTCGCTAGTAAAGTTTTCCCTTCTCTTCATTGAATTAAAATTCAATATTGTTTAAAATATTCTCAATGGTTAACGGAATTATTTTAGCGGGTGGTTTTTCTTCTCGTCTTGGAAGTAATAAGATGCTTTTTTCTATCAACGGTCTTCCTCTTATTCGTCACGTTTATAATTCGATGAGACCTTTTGTGGATCATATTTTTGTTGTTACTGGACATTTCCACAATGAGATAAAAGAAGAATTCCAAAGCGGTGAAGTAACTATTGTTTATAATCCTGATTATGTAAAAGGAATGTTTTCTAGCGTTCTATCTGGAGTGAAAAAAAGTAAAGAATTATACCCACAAGCTAGTTTATTAATAATTCCTGGAGATTGTCCATTTGTACAAGCAGAGACATATAGAAAAATCCTTGATGGGAATAAAGGAATTAGATTAGTCAATTATCAAGGAAAAAATGGTCATCCATTATTCGTCAGTGCTTCAGAAGCTGATATTTTATTGAAGAAAAATATCGACTACAATCTAAAATTGTTTCGTAATGAACGAGATTATGAAATAATAGTTGTGAACGATAAACATATTTTAATCGATTTAGACACGCCTAGAGATTTTGAAAATCTAGACAAGCATTTCGGAGGATATTAATTTATGCGAGTAAAAAACTATTACTATGCATCGTCATTAGAAGATGCTTTTTCTCGTCTCCATGAAAGCAATAAGAACGCAATTATTGCTGGTGGATTATGGATGAAGAAAACCGCTCAAGAGTATGACACACTTATTGACTTATCAAAACTTGGATTAGACAAGATTGAAGATAAGAAAGACGAGGTTGTCGTGGGAGCAATGGTTACACTTAGAGAGTTTGAACATTCTCCTGTTATCCAAAGCCTCAATAGTGGTATGACCGCTTTTGCGGTTCGTGAAGTTATGGGTTTGCAATTCCGTAACATGGCCACAATCGGCGGATCTATTTTCGGAAGATATCCATTCTCTGATGTTATTGCTGGTTTAATTGTTTTAGATGTTGCTCTTCATTTCTATCCTGAAGCAAAAATGTCTTTAGTCGATTATCTTTCCTACAAGGGAAAATATGATGGAATTCTTACTCATATTTCTATCAAGAAAGATAATGCAAAAGGCTATTTCAAAAAAGTCAAAGCCACCGCACTTGATTTCCCATTACTAAACATTTCTATTTCTAAAAGAAATAATAAACTCTATATCGCTCTTGGTTCTCGACCAATGACCGCTGCTTTATGCTTAAAAGCCATGGATTATCTTGATAAGAATCCAGTTGATGATGAAGCTATTAATAAGGCTAGCGAAATTGCTTGCGAAGAACTTATGTTCTCTGATAGCACAAATATTTCTAAAGAATATCGTATTGATTTAGCCAAGGTCTACATCCGTCGTGGCCTTAAGGAGGTCCTCTAATTATGACTTTAACTTGTTACGTTAATGGAGTTTTAAGAACATTCGATGTTACTCCAGATGAATATCTAGCGGATACCTTAAGAAGAAACGGATTTTTTTCTGTTCGTGAAGGTTGTAATGAATCCGCTTGTGGAGCTTGTACCGTCTTACTTGATGATAAACCAGTTTTATCTTGCTCTATATTGAGCGCTAAGGCTGAAGGTAAACATATCACCACAGTGGATGGTATTCAAGATGAAGCTAAAAAACTATCTCATTGTTTTGCTGAAGAAGGGGCAGATCAATGCGGATACTGCAACGTTGGTTTCGCATTAACTGTCTATTCTTTAAAAAAGCATAATAAAAATGCTACCGACGAAGAGATTAAAGAATATATCGTGGGTAACCTTTGCCGCTGCACTGGTTATCAATCTCAATTAAAAGCAATTAAAGCTTATCTTAAGGGGGAATAATTATGCGTAAGAATTTAAAAGTTGTTAATAACAAAACACATTCCCTTGATGGCGAAGCTTTAATGATGGGACGTAAGTCATATTCTGATGATTACGCTGAACCTAATTCATTAGTTTGTAAGATGCTTAGAAGCCCTCATGCTTTTGCGAGAATTAAAAACATTGATACTTCTAAAGCCGAAGCACTTAACGGTGTGAAATGCGTTTTAACATATAAAAACGTTCCTCATGTGGCTATGTCAAGAGCGGGTCAAGGAGACCCAGCACCTTCTCCGATGGATAAATTTATCTTAGATGAATATGTCCGTTTTGTGGGCGATGAAGTAGCCTGTGTTGCGGCGATTAATGAACGTATCGCAGAAGAAGCACTTAAACTCATTGAAGTTGAATATGAAGTTTATAAACCTGTCTTAGATTTTGAAAAAGCATACGAGAATGAGACGGTTATTCACCCAGAAGATGGCATTAAACAAGCTTTTGAAATGGGATTCGATCCAAAGAAAAACGTTGCCGCCAGCTATGATATGGAAGTGGGCAACGTGGAAAAAGTTTTAAAAGAATGTGATGTCGTTATCGAACATACGGTTAAAACTCAAGCCCAAGCACATGGTATGTTAGAACCTCATGTATCTAACGCTAGACTTGATGAACATAATCGTTTAGTGATTTATACTTCAACACAAACTCCTTTCCATGTTAGAAGAATTATGTCCCGTACTTTGGGACTTCCATTAAATAAAATTAGAATCATCAAACCTCGTGTTGGTGGTGGTTTTGGTGGTAAACAACAATTCCACTGTGAATTCTTTGTCGCTCTTGTGACGTTAAAAACTGGCTTACCAGCCAAAATGCAATATACAAGACAAGAAGTTTTCGCTTCCTCTTATACTCGTCACCCAATGAAAATCTCCATGAAGATTGGTGCGAGTAAGGATGGAAGAATTAAAGCTATCGATTGTCATACTTTAAGTGATACTGGAGCTTATGGCGAACATGCTTTAACAGTCTTTATGATTGTGGGCAGTAAAGTTTTACCACTTTATAACAAAGTCGACGCTGTAAGATTTGGTGGACGAGTTTTATATACAAACAAAGTTCCTGCTGGAGCTTATCGTGGCTACGGCGCTATTCAAGGTAACTATGGTTTAGAAACCGCGATTGATAAATTAGCAGAAGCTCTCCATATGGATCCTATTGAACTTCGTTTAAAGAACTCCATGAAAGAAAAAGAAACTTCTCCAATCTTTGAAATTATGGGTGAAGGTACTAAAGGTACCGCGATGATTATGGAATCCTGCAAGTTGGATTATTGTATCAAACGCGGTGCAGAACTTATTGATTGGTATAAGAAGTACCCAGTTAAAGACATGGGCAACAATAAAGTTCGTTCTGTTGGTATGGCGATTGCTATGCAAGGTAGTGGTATTCCATTCATGGATATGGGTGCTGCCACCATTAAGTTAAATGATGATGGTACCTATATGTTAACGGTAGGTGCAACTGACATTGGTCAAGGTAGTGATACTGTGATGGCCCAAATTGTTGCTGAAGAATTAATGACCACAGTTGATAAGATTACCATTTATTCTTCTGATACTGATTTAACTCCATTTGATGTTGGAGCGTACGCTTCTTCGACAACTTATGTCTCTGGTAATGCGGCTTGGAAAACCGCGATTAAGATGAGAGAAAGATTAATTAAAGAAGCTGCTAAGGTGTTAGAAGCCCATACTTATGATGTGGAGTTTGATGGAGTCAAATTCACCACCAAAGATAAAGAAATTACCTTAAAAGATTTAGCTCATCGTTTAACATATGTTAAAGATATGCAACAAATCTCTGTTACTGAATCATATTTTGGCCATGTTTCTCCACCTCCATTTATGTCAGCATATGCTGAAGTAGAATTTGATAAAGAAACATATGAATTCAAAGTGATTGAATATGTCGCGGTTGTTGATTGCGGTACGACAATTAACCCAATGCTTGCCAGAGGACAAGTAGAAGGTGGTTTAGTCCAAGGTCTTGGTATGGCGGCTTATGAAGATGTCTTATATAACAGTAATGGCAAGATGCTCTCTGATAGTTTCCTTTATTATCATTTACCAACCACAAAAGAAGTTAATAAAATAACCGTGGAATTCGCGGATTCTTATGAAGAAACTGGCCCATTTGGAGCAAAATCGGTTGGTGAGATTGGTATTGATACACCTCCAGCAGTTATCGCTAACGCCGTCTATAATGCGTTTGGTGTAAGAATAACTTCACTTCCAATTACTCCAGAAAAGATTATGAAAGCCGTTAAGGAAAAGAATAAATAGTATGTTAGATTTATTAATCACAAACGCTTCATTATTTATTAAAAATAAATGGGTTAAACATAACCTTGGCATTCAAAATGAAAAGATTGTCTATATCGGAGACGAACTCTTGGACGCTAAAGAGGTTTATGATGCTAGAAAATACAAAATCATTCCTGGCATCATTGATCCCCATGTTCATTTTTCATTAAACTGTGGAACCGTTACCTCAGTCGATGATTTTATCTCCGGTTCTAAAACTGCAGCCTATGGTGGGGTAACTACTTTTATTGATTTCCTTGATCCCGCGAGAAACGCGAGAACCGAAGAAAAGAAATTTTATGAAAGATTACCACTAGCTAAAGGAGCGTATGTTGATTATCACTTCCATGGTTGTATTAAGGAACCAGATGGTGATTTAGAAGAATTCGTTCTTAAAGTTAAATCTTTAGGAATGAAAACAATTAAACTTTTCACTACTTATTCAGAAACCAGAAGAAGAACATACGATAAAGATATTATAACTTTATTAAAGTTATCAAAAAAACATAACATCATGATTGAAGCTCATATTGAGAATGATGAAATGGTTAATCATGATGAATCTTTGAAGTGCACTGACATATCAGAAGCAAGGAATTCAGATATTGAAACCAGCGAAGCCTTGAAACTTGCTGAATATGCAAGAATGACAGGTGGCTATTTATATATGGTCCACTGTAGTAGTGGTAATACTTTACAAAAATTCGTTGAGCAATATTCTGATATTCTTAACAAGAATTTATTCGTTGAAAGTTGCCCACAATATTTCGTCTTTAATAAAGAAGTGCTTAAAGGAGAAAATGGTTGTCTATTTACCTTTGCGCCTCCTTTAAGAAGTGAAGAAGAAAGAAAACTCTTAATCAAGAATATCGATTATGTCGATACCATTGGAACTGACCACTGCTCTTTTATGAAAGAAGATAAAAAGTCTCATCCATTACTTAAGGGACACCCTCTTGGAATTGGAGGAATTGAATCATCTTTCCTTGTCATGCACAAGTTATTTGGAGACAAAATAATCGATAAAATGAGTAAAAATGTCGCGATTTTACAAGGATTTTCCACAAAAGGCGAAATAGAATTAGGTAAAGACGCCGACTTAGCTTTTATCGAAGAATGCCCAACTTATAAGCTTGGCAAGCCTCATGGAACATGTGATTATTCCATCTATGAAGGCATTGAATTAAATGAAAAAATCTCTTCCACGATGGTAAGAGGAAGATTTGTTTTAAAAGAAGAAAAATTCCTTGGTGGACAAGGACAATTAATCAACTGCGAAAGGGAATAATATGAAAGCAATTATCAACGTTCGTATTTATGATTATAGCCACTTCATCGATAACGGCTTTGTGGTCTTTGATAAGAAGATTCATAAAGTTGGTTCAATGAAAGACTATAAAGATGAAGGCTATGAAGTTATTGACGCTCAAGGGAAATTGTTGCTCCCTAACTTTGTTTGTAGCCATGCTCATATCTATTCCATCTTTGCTCGTGGATTAATCCTTCCTTTTCATCCTAAAAACTTCCAAGAAATCTTAGACCAGATGTGGTGGAAGATGGATGCTCAAATTGATAATGAGATTACTTATTATTCTGGAATATGCGCTGGAGCGGAATTTTTGAAAAATGGTGTGACTACGGTTATTGATCACCATGCTTCTGGTAAAGACATCATTGGTTCTTTAGAATCACTGAGAAAAGCATTAAACGAAGACGTTGGTATTCGTTCTATTTTATGTTTTGAAACTAGCGATCGATATAACGTTAAAGAATGTTTAAAAGAAAACGCCACTTTTGCTAAATATCATAGTGATATGACCGCAGGATTATTTGGCTTCCATGCTTCTATGTCATTGAGTGATAAGACACTTAGCGAAGCAAAAGAAGTCCTTGGTGATACTCCAATTCATATTCACGTCGCGGAAAGCGATATGGATGAAGATGACAGTTATCAAAAATACCATAAGAGTATTCTTGAAAGATTAGATGAACATCAACTGATTAACGAGAATAGCCTTATTGTTCATGGTGTTTATATTAGTGATAAAGAATTAGATATCGTGAGTAAACGTAAAGCTTATATGGTTGTGAATACAACCAGCAATATGAATAACGCAGTTGGGTTACCAGACATTAAGAAATATCAAAAACATAACATTAAAGTCATGGTTGGTAATGATGGCTTATCTTCTTGCATGGCTAACGAATACACAAACGCTTTCTATTCCACAAGATTATTAAATAAGTCTCCACTCGCTAATAATTTAGGTGATGTCTTAGGCTTTATTAATAATGCTTACGATTACGTAAACAAAATCTTAAATATCAAGATTGGTAGAATTGAAGAAAACTATCTAGCGGATTTCCTTTTAGTGAACTACACTCCATTCACCCAAATAGATGATAGTAATATTTTCGGTCATATTTTCTATGGTTTGTATCCAAACTTCTTGCCAGAAGATGTTTACGTTAACGGTAAAGAATTAGTTCATAATTATCAGTTCACTGATAAATCATTAAATACAAAAATAATTAATTCAAGAAAAGTGTCCAATAGACTTTGGAAGACACTCAAGGAGGAATGACATGAATAAATTAGAAACAAGGTTTGATGGATTAGTCTTAAAGAATCCATTAATGCCAGCTGCTGGACCACTAGTTGGTGACGATGAAAAGATGCTTTGGCTCAATAAGGAAGCGGGATGCGGAGCGATTGTTGCCAAAACTATTTCCACGAAAATGGCCCATATCCCCCATCCATGTATTGTCGGAGATAATAACGCTATTTATAACTGCGAACTTTGGACAGAATATTCGAAAGAAAAATGGATTAATGAATTTTTACCAAGGTATTGCAAAGAAAAAGGCGATACTCCATTAATTATTTCTGTTGGTTATACCAAAGAAGATATGGAAGAACTTATTCCTCAACTTGATAGATTTGCTGACGCTTTTGAAGTCAGTACCCATTATGTTGGTAGTGATTTGAATACTTTAAGAGAGACAGTATCAACAATCCGTAAATTAACTAAGAAACCTTTATACATGAAGATTTCTCCACATATGCCTGACCCAGAAGGATTCGCAAGAACCATCAAAGAAGCTGGAGCAAATGGCGTTGTCGCAATCAACTCTTTAGGACCATCAATGGTGGTGGATGTGGCTAACCGTAAGATGCTCGCTAATAATGATAAAGGCTTTGTCTGGATGTCTGGTCCTGCTATTAAGCCTGTTGCTCTCGCAACAATCTATACTATTAAGCACGCTGAACCATCATTAACGGTTATTGGTGTTGGTGGTGTTGCGAGCGCGAAAGATGTTATTGAATTTCTTCTAGCGGGTGCTTCTGCTGTGGGTATGTTATCTGCCCCAATGTTAAAGGGAAAAGAATTATATAAAAAGATTATTAATGACTTACCAGGCGAGTTAGAAAAATACGGTTTTTCTTCTATCGAAGAAGTCATTAATACTGAATTAGATAAAACTGCAGTTTATGAAAAAGAACTTCCAAGTGTGGATGCTAGTAAATGCAGTCACTGTGGCATGTGCGAAAGAAATTGCCCTTATTTCGCTATTAAACTAAACGGAGCCAAGGTTCCTGAATTTGATTCAAGTAAATGCTTTAGATGCGGATTATGCGCTTCTAAATGTCCAGTTAAAGCTATCAAATTCTTTTAATGGATATGGAAAGATTTAAAAATTCGACAGTTAAAATAGATAATGAAGAAAAGATGGCGGGTGAAGCTTTATTTACCGCTGATATACCGCTAAAAGATTTTCTTTATGTAAGACAAATTCGTTCTTCTATTCCATGCGGAAAGATTAAAGAAGTTATACTTCCTGAATTACCAGAAGATTATTATTATGTAGACGCTTCCGATATCGTCAAAGAGAACGTTGTTAACATTATCTTTTCTGATTGGCCAGTTTTTGCTGACGGGCATGTTAAGTATTATGGCGAAACTATTGGTCTATTAATTGGTAAAAATAAAGCCAAACTCATTGAATTAGAAAAACAAGTTAAAATCACTTATGAAGAAGAAACTCCTGTTTTTGACTATGTCAATAGTGAGATTCATAAGGAATTTAAAAAAGGAGACTTATCCTCCGTTATTAAAGATGCTGATTTAGTTTTAGAAGAAACTTTTGAAACTGGATATCAAGAACAAGCATATTTAGAAACTCAAGCGATGATTATGTGGCTTGATGGAGAAAAGATTACTATTAAAGCTTCAATGCAATGTCCTTTCTATATTAAGAAAGCTGTTGTTAGAACTTTAGGATGTAATGAAGAAGACGTCCGTGTTATTCAACCCGCTGTTGGTGGGGCCTTTGGTGGTAAAGAACATTACCCATCCATGATGGCGGCCCAACTTGCCACTGCTATCCATAAAATTAGAAGACCACTTAAGATGATCTTCGATCGTAGTGAAGATATTATTAACACCACAAAAAGACACCCATCTAAATCTACCTACACTGGTTATGTTAAAGATGGAAAACTTGTCGGAGTTAAAGCTCGTGTAAGATTAAACGGAGGAGCTTATAAGGGCTGTTCTGGCGTCGTCTTATCACGTGCTTTAATTGCTGTTGTTGATTGTTACAATATTCCAAACTTAGATATTACTGGCGATGTTTACATCACTAACACAATGCCAAGCGCGGCTTTTAGAGGATTTGGTTCTCCTCAAACTATCTTTGCTTTTGAAATGTTCATAGAACATGTTGCTAAGAAGCTTGGAGTTGATCCAATCGAATTTAAGATTGCCCACTTTGCTAAACAAGGAGATATCACCGCGGTCAATGGAAAATTCCATGACAAGATTATTCTTCCTGAACTAGTAGAAAAAGCATTTGAGATGTCAGACTTCAAACGTAAGTATGAAGAATATAAAAAACCTGGTTGTTTACGTGGCATTGGTATGTCGGCCTTCCTCCATGGATGTGGCTTTACAGGTTCTGGAGAATCCACAATTATTAATGCTCAAGTTAAATTAACAAAAGACGAAAATGACATTGTCCATTTATATACTTCTCAAGTAGATTTTGGACAAGGAAATAGAACAACATTAAAGAAGATTGTTTCTGATACTTTAGGAATTCCTGAAAGTCAAGTTACGCACGAACCTCCAGATACTGATCATACCCTTTCCACTGGTCCAACCGCGGCTAGTAGAACGATTATTATTGTTGGCTTCTTATGTGAAAAAGCCGCGAAAAATTTGAAAAATATCTGGAAATCAGGCGTTTATCAAGAAATTATTGAGCCATATGTTGGTCCAAGTTATATCACCTGGGATGAAGATTTAATGAAAGGTGATGCTTATCCTGGCTATGCTTGGGGAGTGAATATTATTGAAGTTTCCTATGACCCAATTACCTATCAAATTAAAGTTGAAGGAGTATGGTCGACCTATGATGTTGGCCATGCGATTGACGATAGGATTGTTTGTGGTCAAGCTGATGGCGGTATTGCTCAAGCCATTGGTTATGGTTATATGGAAAATATGGAAATGAAAGATGGTAAGTTCATGCAAAAAACCTTATCAGATTACATTGTTCCAACCTGTGAAGATTTACCAATGATGGAAACAGCCTTAATTGATAATTTATTTGCCTATGGCGCTAGTGGGGCCAAAGGATGTGGAGAACTAACATTTGTTGGTGGCGCTCCTGCTTTAGCGCACGCTATTGAGATGGCAATTAAGAAGAATATCTATAAGATACCTTTAACACCAGAATATATTATGGAGGTAGTGGAAAATGGCAAAGATTAATTTTATAGTCAATCATCAACCTATAGAACTAGACATTAATCCAAGCACTCGTCTTCTTGATGTATTAAGAGATTATCTTGGTTTTAAAGGTGTTAAAGAAGGATGTGGCGAAGGAGCGTGTGGAGCTTGCTCGGTCTTGGTTGATGGAGAAGCTTATAACTCTTGCTTAACACCTGTCGCTAATGTTGCTGGAAAAGAAGTTATTACTATTGATGAGTTTAACAAAACTCCACAATATCGTATCATCGCTGATGCTTTTGCGGAAATGGGTGGCAGCCAATGTGGCTTCTGCACTCCGGGAATGATTATAAATACTTATGTATTATTAAAGAAAAATCCTTTCCCAAGCGAAGAAGAGATTAGGTTTGCTTTATCTGGCAATATATGCCGTTGCACTGGATATAATGCAATTGTTAAAGCCGTTATGGTGGCAAGCGAAAATGGGAGGAATATAGTATGGTAAATCATTTCATTCCTCAAACATTTTATGAAGCACTTGAATATCGTGCTTCTCATCCTTGTTATATCATGGCGGGAGGAACTGATTTAATGGTGCAAAAATTTGTTTCCTCATCCTTACTTCCTGCTTTTGATAAAGATGTCATCTATTTAGCCAACTTAAATGAACTTAACTACGTTAAAAAAGACGAAAATGGAAAAGTCCATATTGGTGCTTCCACTAAATATGTCGATATTTTAGCGAGTGAAGATACACCTAAATTGATGAAAGATATCATTATTGAGATTGCTGGGCCTAACATTCGTAATATGGCTACCTTAGTTGGTAACATCGGTAACGCTTCTCCAGCGGGAGATTCTCTTGTTGGTCTATACTTACTAGACGCTGAAGTTGTATTAGCGAGTTTAAAAGGTAACCGCATTGTTCCAATTAATGAATTAATCATTGGAGTAAGAAAACTCTCTCTGAGAGATGATGAAATCATTAAAGAAGTTATTATTCCAACTCATAACGAACTAACTACCTATTGGAAGAAGGTTGGTTCTCGTAAAGCTGAATCTATTTCTAAATGTACCTTTGCTGGTGCTTATGAAATTGAAAATGGTGTTCTTAAAGACATCCGTTTAGCCTTTGGTTCCGTTTCCGTTACTGTTGTAAGAAATAGAGCCTTAGAAGAAAAACTTATTGGTCTTAAATTAAATGAATTAAATCCAGACAAAGTCGTGGAACTTTATAAAGATGCGATTGCGCCTATTAGCGATCAACGTTCTAAGAAGGAATATCGTTATAAAGTGGAAATGAACATTGTGAAGGATTTCGTTTTAAAGATGAAAGGAGAATAAAGTGAAGAATAGATTTTTTAAAGGTTATCGCTGCACGACATGTGGACATTACTTCGATAAATCTGAAGCTGATTTCACTTGTCCAATCTGTGGAGAAAAAGGCATTCTTGATGTTGTCTATGATTATGAGGCCATGAAGGAAGTCGTGAATTTAGATTATTTTAAAAACAATCACGATTACTCTATGTGGAGATATGCTCCATTAATGTCCATTGAAACTGATAATATCGATAAGATGCTTAAAATTGGTTGGACACCCTTAGTTCATAGCCAAAATCTTAAAAAATACCTAGGAATTAAGGATTTATATATTAAAGATGATGGATTAAACCCATCTGGTTCTAGTAAAGATAGGGCTAGTGGAGTTGGTGTTTTAAAAGCTTTAGAAGCTGGCGCTGATACAATCGCCACAAGTTCAACTGGTAATGCTGCTAGTAGCTTAGCTTGCCAAGCCGCACATGCTGGACTTAAGGCTGTCATCTTTGTTCCGGAAAGAGCACCAATAGGTAAAGTTACACAAATTTGTTTATATGGAGCTAAGTTAGTGAAAGTTCAAGGAGACTATAAAGCGACCTTTGCTTTCTCTAAAGAAGCGATTAAGAAATATAAATGGTACAACCGCAATTGCGCCATCAATCCTCACTTAGTGGAAGGAAAGAAAACTGTTTCATTAGAAATTGCGGAACAACTTAATTTTAAACCCACTGATTGGGTTGTCGTCTCCGTAGGAGATGGCTGCACAGTTGCTGGTGTTTATAAAGGATTTCATGATCTCAAGGAATTGGGATTAATAAACGAGGTCCCACGTATTCTTGCTGTTCAGTCTACTGGATGTGAACCATTTGTGATTGCCGATCGTTTGCATCAAGAATTAAAAGAAGCTGACGAGAATACGATTGCGGATAGTATTGCTGTCGGCATACCTCGTAACCCTATTAAGGCCATTAATGCGGTCAGAGATAGCCATGGTGTTTGGATTAGTGTCTCCGATGAAAAGATACTCCAAGCCCAAGCCCTCTTAGGGAAAAGCGAAGGCATCTTCGGTGAACCTGCGGGCGTTGCATCCTTAGCCGGATTAATTAAAGCCATCGATGAAGGAATTATTTCTAAAGATGAAACTGTTACCTTTATCGTTACTGGCAATGGATTAAAGGATCCGCTCAATGCCCAAAAGGCCATAACAATGCCTTCGGTTATGAAACCAGACTTAGAAATCTTAGATAGATATTTGAAAGGAGAATGGAAGTAATATGTCTAAAATTCCTTATGGGCCAACTTATGATGAAATGCTTCATCCTGAGCATCAAGACCCAGAACTTAGAAAGAAAGCTGAAAAAGCTCTTTCTGAAAATGAATTAGATCCAATCAACTTATTCAATATTGGTTGGAAAAATGGTGGTAACGGAGAAGTTAGAAAAATCGTTTTACCAAAAGCTTTAACAGGTGTTGACGCGAACATCGTCGTCATGCTTGGTAAATACTTCCCATCTGGTTCCCACAAGGTGGGCCCAGCTTACGCCACATTAATGGAAGGTTGTGTTGATGGAGAAATTATTCCAGGTAAACACACAATTTTAGGACCTTCAACTGGTAACTTCGGTATCGGTGTCAGTTATATTACTAATTTAATGAAATATGACGCGATCGTTATCATGCCAGATAATATGTCCAAAGAAAGATATCAAAGAATTTCCCGTTATGGAGCTAAACTTGACTTAACTCCAGGTAGTGAAAGTGATGTTATCTTAACTTTAGAAAGAACTTATGAACTCAAAAAAGATCCAAAGAATCATGCTTTAGCTCAATTTGAGCTATTACCAAACTACCGTTTCCACCGCTTTGTTACCGGTAACAGCGCTATTGAAGCTGTTAAAGGTATTGGTAACGGAAGAATTGCTTGTTTTACAAGTGCTCCAGGTTCCGCTGGTACATTAGCCGCTGGTGATGAAATGAAAAAAGCATTCCCAGAATGTAAAATTGTTGCTCTTGAACCACATGAATGTTCAACCCTCACTAATGGAGGTCGTGGACAACACCGTATTGAAGGTATTGGCGACAAGATGTGTACACTTATCCATAACGTCTTAACTACAGACTTCATTTGTCAAATTCATGATGATGATTGTGTGAGAGGCTTAGAAGTTATTCATGAAGGTACTGAAACATTAGTGAAAAATGGTGTTGATCGTAAACTTGCAGAATCTATGAAAGACTTATTTGGTGTTTCTGGTATTTGTAACATTTTAGGCGCGATTAAGATGGCTAAATACTTAAAACTTGGTCCACAAGATAACGTTGTGACTATCGCTACAGATAGCTTCGACCGTTATGATTCCGTCATTCAAAATCTCAAAGAAAGAGAACTCGAAGTTACTGACCACGTTTTAGATAGATGGTTTGAAGATGTCTTTATGGAAGCTGACACCAACAAGATTCTTGATACTCGTGGCAAAGAAGCCAAAGAAAAACTCTTCGAACAAAAAGAAAGAGACTGGCTCCCATTTGGTTACTCCAAAGCTTATCTTGACAGTATGAAGAAACCAGAATTCTGGGAAGAAGAATACGCTAAGATTAAAGATTATGATCGCAAGATTAAAGAAATGAGAGGAAAAGAAATCTAATGGCAAAGATTGATTTTGGAAAAGTATTAGCATTAGCTAATAAATATAAGCCAGAAATGACTAAATTCCTTCGTGATATGGTCGCTATTCCTAGCGAATCATGTCAAGAAAGAGAAGTCGTTCTTCGCATTAAAGAAGAAATGGAAAAAGTCGGTTTTGATAAAGTCATTATCGACCCAATGGGAAATATCCTTGGTTATTTAGGACATGGTTCTCATTTAATTGGTATGGACGCCCACATTGATACCGTTGGCATCGGTGAAATTAAAAACTGGACATTTGACCCATATAAAGGCTTTGAAGATGATGTTCATATCGGTGGCCGTGGTACTAGTGACCAAGAAGGTGGTATGGCCTCAATGGTGTACGCCGCGAAAATCATTAAAGAACTTGGTTTAGAAGGTGATTACACATTAGTCATTACTGGTACAGTCCAAGAAGAAGATTGTGACGGCTTATGCTGGCAATACATCATCAACGAAGATAAAGTTAGACCAGAATTCGTTGTCTCTACTGAACCAACTAGTTGCCGTATTTATCGTGGCCATCGTGGAAGAATGGAAATCATGGTTAATGTCCGTGGTATTTCTTGTCACGGTTCCGCTCCTGAAAGAGGCGATAACGCCATTTACAAAATGGCCCCAATCATTGAACAAGTTAAAGAACTCAACGAACATGGTTTAGCCTATGATCCATTCTTAGGCAAAGGTACAGTCACTATTAGTGAAATCTTCCATAAATCCCCATCTAGATGTGCAGTTGCTGATGGATGTTGGATTTCTCTTGATAGAAGATTAACTGTGGGTGAAAACGATAAAACTTCCATTGCAGAAATTGAAGCCCTACCAGGCGTTAAAGCTGCCAAAGCAGAAGTTAGTATGTACCGCTATGAAAGACCATCCTACACTGGACTTTTATACCCAACAGAATGCTATTTCCCAACATGGGTTATTCCTGAAGAAAGTATTTACTGCCAATCCATGAAAGAAGGCTATGAAAAATTATTCAAGAAAGCCCCTGTCATTGATAAATGGACCTTCTCCACTAATGGTGTTTCCATTATGGGTAGATTCGGTATTCCTTGTATCGGATTTGGTCCTGGAGATGAAAAAGAAGCACATGCACCAAATGAAAAAACAAGAAAAGAAGACCTTGTCATTTGTGCGGCTATGTATGCTGTCTTACCACTCTTATATTTAGAGCATTTAAATGCAAAATAATAAAAAATAACGGAGATTTAATTAATTATGGAAAGAATTGAACCAAGATTTGCGGGTCGTCACCTTATTACATTAGAAGACTTCACCAAAGAAGAAATCGATTATATTCTTAAGGTTTCCCGTGATCTTAAAAAAGCATTTTACAAAAACGAACAAACACAATGGTTAGTGGGTAAAACTGGATTCTTAATGTTCTTTGAACAATCAACAAGAACCAGAAACTCCTTTGAAAGTGGTATGGCTCAATTAGGTGGTCACGCTACCTTCTTAGATACCTCCATGATGCAAATCGCTCATGGTGAATCCGCGAAAGACACCGCGACAATCTTATCCTCCTTTGGACATATGATTGCGTGCCGTTATTGTAACTGGGGCTTAGGCAACAAATACATTAGAGAAATGGCTAAATGGTCCACAGTCCCAATTATCAACTTACAATGTGACTTATATCACCCAATGCAAGCTCTTGCTGACTTAATGACTATTGAAGATGAATTCGGTAAAACCGAACACCTTAAAGTTTCTGTTATTTGGGCAATGGCGACAACACACAAGAAACCAATTTCTGTTCCTGTTTCCCAAGTCTTATTATTCCCCCGATACGGCATCGATGTGACCTTAGCGTACCCAGAAGGATATGACTTACCAGATTGGGTTATTGAAAAAGCCAGAAAGAACGCTGCTGAACATGGTGGTTCCTTAACTATCACTCATGATATGGATGCCGCTTATAGAGATGCAGACGTTGTCTTCCCAAAGAACTGGGGTTCATGGGTTACCAACCAATCCACTACAGTTGTTGATGATGCTTTATTAGCTTTAAAAGCTTGGAAATGTACACCAGATAAGATGGCTTTAGCGAAACCACATTGTCGTTATATGCACGCTTTACCAGCGGATAGAGAAAACGAAGTCGTGGATGAAGTTATTGACGGACCAAACTCTGTTGTTTATCAAGAAGCAGAAAATAGAATACATACTGCCAAAGCAGTTATGACATTATTCGTTCACGATAAACTTCCAAGTGACGAACGTAAATAAGTAATAATCCTTACACATTAGATTGGCTGTTACTCAACAGCCTTTCTTTTGGCCTTGTTTCATACTATTTTGATTCAATATATTTTTTAGCAAAATAATACGTGAGTGAATAATTATGATGTAATATAAATATATCTGTATGAGTTACAAGCTGTTTGACAAAGAAATATTTATTGATGGGAAGACAGGAATTTTTGCTTTTAACGAATCAAAACTAAGAGAATTATTAGATAGCAATCCATTTGATTATGATTCTTTTAATCTTTCATTTTTAGATTACAATCCGACGTCAGCAACATTTTGTATCAATCTCAGTGATTCTTGCAATTTAAGATGTGACTATTGTTTCAACCAAAATAAACAGAATAGAAGTATTTCAATTGATGATGCTCTATTGTTTTTAGACACCTGTTTTAGTACATTTCCAAACAAAGAAAAATACTTCGTTGATCTATCTGGGAAAGGGGAACCTCTTCTATTTTTAAACAAGATACTTGCTGTTAAAAGATATTGTGACCAAGTGTCGAACAAATTAAATAGAGAAGTATTGGTTCAATTTGTTTGCAATGGGACGTTATTGAATCCATTGGTTGCTAAT